>JAUPKM010000245.1 GCA_030837445.1 Actinomycetota bacterium | reverse complement strand
TGGTCGCCTCCCGTGCCAGTCTGCGCAGTGAGGCCTCCACGCCCACCCGCAGGCCGTGCTCGGTGACCGGGAAGCCCAGGATAGGATTGGCGCGGGCCTGGTGGTGGGGAATCCAGTCCATGGCCGTTCCGAGCACCAGCGCCCGGATCTGCAATACCCGCGGCTCGCTGTCGGGCAGCGACTCCACCCGGCGGGCCGCGTCGCGGATCTGCTCCTCGGTGAGCTCGTGCGCCGCGCGCCCGGACAGCAGCGTGACCACGCTGGTCAACCGCGCGGTGGTGAAGTGCCGGGAGCCGACCGGAACCTCGTCGAGGGTGGTGACGGCTCCGGACCGCTCACCGTCGGCCGACTGGGCGCGGGCCAGGCCGAAGCCGGCCGAGATGATGTTGTTGTCGGTGTGCCACACCGTCTCGTAGAACTGCCGCTCGTCGCTGGTCCCGGCCAGCTCTGCGGTGGCGGCCAGCGCCAGCTTCGGCGCCAGTTCACCGGGGAAGGTGTCGAGAACCTCGGTGAAGTGCTTCCTGGCCGCCTCGAAGTCGCCGGCCAGCAGTTCGGCGACAGCCTTGAACCACACCAGCCGCCAGCGCCAGCCCACTCGCGCAGCCAGGTCCTCGAGCTTGCGGCTGGCCTTCGCCACGTCCCCGAGGTCCAGCAGTGCCCGGACCTCCATCAGGGTCAGATCCACCGAAGCGGTCAGGTCGACGCCGTCGGCGTCGAGGCTGTCGTGACGCGCGGCGCGCAGCGAGTCCAGGGTCTGCACCGGCTGGGAGAGCACCGTCGCCGAGAGCACGGTCGCCGCAACATCGTTGGGGTCCACCAGGGGCACCGGCAGCGCGGTGACGATCTCCGGCGCGGTGAGCTTCTCGGTGTGCACGAGCCCGTCAAGGTACACGTCGGTGTGGGCGACGAGCAGATCCACCCCGAAGGTCGAACGGGTGCGCGTGAACACCGTGGAAAGGCCCGCCCGCGGCACGCCGGTGTCGACTGCGACCACCTCGCGCAGCACGCCGAGCAACTGTGCCGACATCTCCTCGGCACTGCCGAACCGGCGCCGGGGGTCGGGGTCGATCGCGCGACGCAGTAGCCGGCCGAAGGAGTCGTACCGCGTGAGCACCGGGTCGCCCTCGGGCAGGCCGTCGACGTAACGCCCCTTGCTGGTGCGCAGGTTCAGGGTGAGGGCGGCCAGGGTACGGCCCACGGTGTAGATGTCGGTGGCAACCGTCGGGCCGGTGCGCACGATCTCCGGTGCCTGATAGCCGGGGGTGCCATAGAGGTAGCCGAAGGAGTTGATCCGGGAGACCGCGCCGAGGTCGATCAGCTTCAGCTGTTCCTCGGTGACCATGATGTTTTCCGGCTTGAGGTCGTTGTAGCACAGGCCGATCGAGTGCAGGTAGGCCAGCGCCGGCAGGATCTCGAGCATGTAGGCGATCGCCTCGGCGACCGGAAGTTTCTGCCCCCGAGGCGTTTTGAGCGACTTACCGCCGACGTACTCCATCACGATGTAGCCGACCGGCTCGCCGCGGGAGTCCGGATGTTCGACGAAGTTGAAGATTTTCACGATGGAGGGGTGGACGACCTCGGCGAGGAACTGCCGCTCGGTCATCGCGATTGCTTGCGCTTCGGCGTCGCCGGAGTGCACCAGACCCTTGAGGACGACGGGACGTTCGTTGACGTTGTGGTCGACGGCGAGGTAGATCCAGCCCAGCCCGCCGTGCGCGATGCAGCCCTTGATCTCGTACTGATCCGCGACGAGGTCGCCGGGACTCAACTGCGGGAGGAAGGAGTAGGCGCTGCCGCAGTGCGGGCAGAAGCCTTCGGAGGGGCCTTGGGATGAACCGGAGGACCGTCCCACCGACCTCCCGCAGTTCCAGCAGAACCGCTTCGCCTCGGCGACAACGGGATTGACCATCATGGCGGTGAGCGGGTCGATCTCGGGAACCCGGGGGATCTCCACCAATCCGCCGCCGAGCCGACGGGCCGCCGTGGTCCGGGCCACCGTGACCGCGACTTCCTCGCGCTGGTCAGGTTCGTTGACGAGCGCGACCTCGCTGTCGTCGTCGTCGAAGTTGGGGCGGAAGACCGCCTGGGTCGCCATCGGGCGCATGGTGGCGACCGATTCCGGTTCCTCGAGTTCGGTGAGACTCGCGCGCTGAGTTCCGGCCTCCGGTTCGTCGAGGTCGTCCATCAGTCGGAGTACCTCGGGGTCGGCGGAGCAGGAGCGGGGCCGAGCACCGTGAGCCACTTCCGGTAGAGGGTGTCCCAAGTCCCGTCGGTGCGGATGCGCTCGAGGGTGCCGTTGACGAAGCGCACCAGCGGGGTGTTGGTCAGGTTCAGGCCGATGCCGTAGGGCTGCTCGGCCATGTTCGGGCCGACGATGTGCAGGTAGGGGTCCTGGGCGACCAGACCGGCCAGGATGGCGTCATCCGTGCTCACCGCCTCGACCTCGCGCTGCTGCAATGCCACCAGGCAGTCCGCCCAGGTGACCACCGAGATGATGTCGGGCTGGGGTTCGATCTGCCGGACGCGGTCGAGAGAAGTGGTCCCGCGTGCGACGCAAACCCGCTTGCCGGACAGATCCTCCGGTTGGGTGATCGCGGACTCGCGCGGGGCCAGAATCCGTTGGTAACCGGTGAAGTACACGGTCGAGAAGTTGACCTGCTTTCGCCGCTCACAGGTGATCGTCATGGTCTTGACGACGATGTCGACGGTGTTGTCCTGCAACGCGG
>JAUPKM010000244.1 GCA_030837445.1 Actinomycetota bacterium | reverse complement strand
TGACCCAGACGTTGGCCGCAACCGCAGTGGCCCCCTGGTCCCGGCTGCAGACGTTGCAGCAAGCACTCGAGGCCGCGGGTCAACCCGCCGACGGCACGCTCGTGACCCTTCCCACGGCCGGCCTGACTGCGGCCCACATGGCTGTGGTGAAGGCAGCCTCGGCGAACCTGGCGTCGATCGCGGCGGTAATGGCTGCCCCAGGCGCCGAACTCGAGGGCTACCGGCAAGCGCTGCTGCGGACCGAGTCCGCCGCTTGGGTGGAGGACCCGACCACCGGCGCAGTGCTGGTCGATCGCACCTCCTCGCAGATCTTGGAGCGACAGGACAAGGTGCGGATTTCCCCGCCGGGTACTGTCTCCTTTCCCGGCTCTACCGGTCGGGTGCCGATAACGATCGCCAACGACACTGACGGGCCGGTCACGGTGGACCTGGTGTTGACCGCCACCCCGGCCTACCGGATGACAACCGAGCCGGTGGCGCCGGTCACCATCGCCGCCGGCCGCAAAGTGAGCCTCGAGGTGCCGGTCACGCTGGTGGGATCGGGGCAACTCAGGGTGAACGCACAACTGCTGACCCCGCAGGGCGGCCCGTATGGCAGCGCCACCACGGTCGACCTGCGCACCACGGCCTATTCCCGAGCGGCCGCCTGGGTGGTCGGATCGGCATTCCTGCTGCTGTGTCTGATGATCGTGGTCACCTTCGTGCGGCGACGCCGACTGAACTTCGTCGCGCGCCGGACGGCACGCCAGGCGGCAGCGGAGGGCCACGATGGGCAGAGCTGACGAGAATCCTCCGATCGGAGAGCCAACGCCGCCGACCCAGTTCGGCGAACCTCCCGAGGATGGGGCGGCCGAAGCGATCGAACGGCCCGAGGATCACCCAGTCGAAACGGCCGAGACCGCACAGTCGGCCGAAACCGGGGAATCCGGGGTGCTCCGCAATAGCGCAGTGATGGCGATCGGCACCGTCGCGTCTCGGATCACCGGGGTGGGAAGAGACATCGCGGTGGTCGCCGCGATCGGCTTCGCGACCCTCTCCGACGCCTACTCACTGGGCAATTCGTTGCCCAACATCATCTACATCCTGATCGTCGGCGGCGCGTTGAACGCGGTGTTCGTACCCCAGCTGGTGCGGCACATCAAACAGGATGCGGACCGGGGCGACGGCTACGCCCATCGACTGCTCACGCTGACTGCGATTGTGCTGCTGGTGCTGTCCGTGGCCTCGGTGCTGCTGGCCCCCTGGATCGTCCGGCTCTACGCACCGGACGACTACAGCCAGGCGGACCTTGAGATCGCCATCGCCTTCACCCGGCTCTGCCTGCCGCAGATCTTCTTCTACGGCCTGTTCACGATGCTCTCCCAGGTGCTCAACTCCCGGGGCCACTTTGCAATGCCGATGTTTGCGCCCATCGTCAACAATCTGCTGGTCATTGGGATGGCGCTGGGATTCCTCTACGTCGCGGGGGACGCCGTCACGGTCGACACCATCACCAACGGCGAGGTCCTCTGGCTCGGTGTCGGCACCACCCTCGGTGTCGTGCTGCAGGCCCTGGTGCTGATACCGGTGCTAGGGCGGGTCGGATACCGATACCGCGCCAAGTTCGACTTCCGTGGCTACGGGCTGCGCAAGACGGCCGGGCTGGCCGGCTGGACGTTGGCGCTGGTACTCGCCAACCAGTTGGCTTTCATAGTGATCACCAGGCTGGCGACCTCGGCGAACGTGCAGGCCGCGGAGGCAGGGGTGGTGGCGCAGGGGCTGACCACTTACCAGAAGGCCTACCTCGTCTTCATTCTTCCGCACTCGGTGATCACAGTGTCGATTGTGACCGCCCTACTGCCGAGGCTGAGCAGGTCCGCTGCGGAGGGCCGACTGGCCGACGTCGCCGCCGGAATCAGCAGCGGTGCCCGCCTGCTCGCGGCCCTGATCGTGCCCTGCGCCGCCATGCTCGTCGTGTTCGGCCCGATGATCACCACCGTGCTGTTCAACTTCGGCGCCGGCAGCGGACCCGCCGCCACCTATACCGGCGTGGTCGTCACCGGCTTCGCCCTCGGATTGCTGCCCTTCTCGACCTTCTACCTGTTGTTGCGTGGTTGGTACTCGGTGGAGGACACCCGCACCCCGTTCCTGGTCACTGTGGTGTTCAACCTTGTGATGCTGGCGATTGCGGTGCCGCTGTACGCCGCCGTCCCGCCGGGCCTGAAGGTGCTTAGCCTGGCGTTGGCGTACGCGGGCTCCTACTGGGTCACGGTTCTGATCGCCTGGGCCCTGCTGTCCCGCCGGCTGGGTGGTCTGCATTCCGGAGCCACAGCCGCCGCCATCGGCCGAATCGTGGCGGCGGGTCTGGTCGCCGGGTTGGCGGGCTTCGGCGCCGCCTACCTGCTGCGCCAGGGATTCATCGCGATCAGTCACCGTGACATGGAATCGGCGCTGGTGGGCCACCCGGTATTTGCGCTGGTGACCCTGCTGGTCGGTGGCGCGATCACCGCGGTGGTGTATCTGGCCGGCTGCCGGGTGCTCCGAGTCTCCGATCTGGACGAGGTGTTGACAATGATCCGATCGCGACTGCCGGGCCTCCGCGGCCGAGCGGCCACCGGGGATTAGGCTGCCAGATATGACGCTCGGGTTGCCTCCACACGGCCCTGGCACGCTGCTCGGCGGCCGCTACCGCCTCGACGACGACGTCCGGCTCGGCGGGATCGCCGAGATTTGGCGGGGTACCGATCTCCGGCTGCAGCGACCGGTCAGCATCCGACTGCTGCCAACTGAGTCGCCGCGAGCTCCCGCAGCGAAGTCGGCCGCCCTCCGCGCCGCCCGCATCAATAGCCGCTTTCTGATCCCGGTGCTGGACCTGATCGACGACGACGGCATGGTCGCGATCGTCAGCGACTGGACGGACTGGCCAACCTTGGGTTACCTGGCTGGCGAACCGTTGACCACGCGCCAGGCGGTCGACATCACGCTGCGAGTGGGGCAGGCCCTAGCGGCACTGCAGGAGCATGACAGCGCCCACGGCCGGTTGCACCCGAACTCGGTACATCTCGACAGCCACGGCCAGGTGCGGCTACGTGGACAGGGGGTGGATGCCGCGATCCACGGGCTAGACCAGGATTTGGCCGAGGCACAGCGGGCGGACGCGCGAAGTCAACTTGCAATGCTGTACCTGGCGTTGACCGCGCACTGGCCCGATGGACGGTTGAACGGACGAGACCGACCCGTTGCCAACGGCCGACTTCTGCCCCCAAACCAGGTGGTGGCAGGCATCCCGGAGTCGCTGAACCGGCTGCTGGAAAATGGTCTGGACGACGACCGCGGCAGCCCCCTGAGCGTTCGGGAGATCAACTCGGCCCTGGCCGTCGCCCGTGATGGCCTGAATCGGGAGCCGGTTGCGGCAGCCGCTCCGAGAAGCCGCCGAACCCGGGTGGCGGTCCGATCGGTTGCAGTCGGAGTCGTCGCCCTGGCTGTCGGCGGCCTCGTGATGGCCGGCATCACGCAGGCCTCGGATCAGGCGCGCAGCCGCAACCAGCAGACGGCCGTGCGCACCGACGACGGCGTGGTGGTTTCGCCCCGCGACCCGAAGATCGGGGCCACCGAGAGCACCCTCGCGATAGTAGCCATGACCACCCTGGATCCCTACGGTGATGGTTCGGAATATCCCCAGATGCTTCCCAACGTGACCGACGGCGACCTGGGCACCGCCTGGACATCCAAGCCCTACTTCACCGCAGACGTCGGCGGCAAGCCGGGCGTGGGCGTAGTGTTCGACCTCGGCCAACCGCAGCAAGTGAGCGCTCTCGATCTGCAACTCAGCGGTACCTCCACTGACCTCACCGTGATGCTGGGAGACAGCACCTACGGCGGGCTGGACAGTTTCACCGAAGTTGCCTCAGTCCAGCAGGCAGGACAGTCGGTGTTCATTCGGCTACCCAGGCCCACCGAGGCACGGGCCGTTTTGGTGTGGTTCACGGGGTTGTCACAGGTCGCCGACACATCCTGGAGCGACACCGGGTTCCGGGCTGGCATCCGTGAGGCAGTGATCTACGGGCCTCACGGAGAGACCAGCAAGTGACGCCGGAGCCAACCGACGCCGAACTGCTGCGCGCCCACGTCGATGGCGACGCCCACGCCTTCCAGACACTGATGTTTCGCCATCGCGACCGACTGTGGGCAGTGGCGCTACGCACGACCGGCGACCGAGAGGAGGCCGCCGACGGCCTGCAGGACGCGATGATCTCGGCTTTTCGCAACGCTGGATCATTCCGGGGCGAAGCCGCGGTGACCACCTGGTTGCACCGCGTGGTGGTCAATGCCTGCCTCGACCGGCTGCGTCGGCGCAAGGTTCGACCGACCGTCCCGCTGCCCGGCAGTGACCCGGAGTTCGGTCATGACACGCTGGCCGACCCACGCGATGATCTCGCCTCACTGGAACTCAGCCTGGAGATCAACCGCGCGATGGCGACGCTGCCACCGGACCAACGGGCCGCGATAGTGCTGGTCGATGTCGAGGGCTACCCGGTGGAGGAGGCCGCGCGCATCCTGGACTGCCCGTCGGGCACCATCAAGAGTCGCTGCGCCCGCGGCCGGGCGAAGCTGGCCAAGCAGCTGGCCGGAATCCGATCCGGTACCGATGCCGAACCGGGGAACCCCCCACCGGACGGTTCCGTCCTACCCCAGTCGCAGCAGCCG
>JAUPKM010000243.1 GCA_030837445.1 Actinomycetota bacterium | reverse complement strand
TGGTGCGCAGTCCAAGCGGGGCGGAGTTGAGCTCGATCCGGTGGTCACACCGGGAACGGCCCAACCGTCCTCGGCACCCGACCGCGCACCCTCAGCAGGACACTCGGCACCGTCATCAGGGCGATGCGCGCCAGCGGGTGATTCCGGGGTCGGCGATTCCGGGGGGAGGGAGTCCGTGGTGGTGGACATGACGCACAACACCTCTCGAGATAGTCAACGGGCAACGACAATCCGAGCCACACCCGCCACCACCAGCCCCCACCAACCCGGGCCGAGACCATCTCCACACGCCACCATCTACTCGAACACCTGTACACTAACACGACGGTACGACAAGAAGGCGACAACGCGGCGGAACGCCAGGAGAGTCCAGGGGCGCTAGAACGCCAGGAGATATCCGCCAATCGGTGGCGACCGTGTGTCTGGAACACTGCCATTCGAGGGCGGCCGGAATGTCCGACAAGGACGAGCGGCCCGCCAAATCGTGGGAAGTTGCTGCCGGTTTGAACTCCCTCCTTACGGCTGCTAATTTCCGGGATCATGCCCAACTCCAGGCGCAGGTTCGTCGTGACGGGCGCAATCCTGACCAGCGCGTCGCTGGCAGCGTGTTCGTCGTCGCAGTCGTCGAACACCAACCCGAGCACAACCCAATCAGGCGCACCCACTCCAATCTGGCCCGGATCGCAGGATTGGGATCAGCTCAGCGCCGATGTAGGAGGACGACTGGTACGACCGACGTCCCCGCTCTCCCCCTGTTTCGGGAACGCCACCTCCGCCACCTTCCGCGAATTGCTCAAACGACTCCGCCTCTCTCTGCACGATGTGAACAATCCGAGTTGGGGTGAGCAAATCACCATCCGGGGTACGAACCAACTCGACTTCGGCATGGTGTTCCCAGACCTCACTGCGCAACGGGCACGTGCCAACTGGGAGCCACTCCTGACGTGGGTCGCCAGCCAGGATTCCCGAGTGCGCGACGACTTGACTTTGCCACTCTGCCGTTCGTGGACCGGTGGAAGGCCGGGTATTGGGATGGCACCAATCCCGCGTTCATCAGCCACGACCCGGGGGAGAGGGCACCGCCTTGGCGCTACTGGTGGGCCAACAATCAGAATGAGGTGTCCTGGGATGTCGCGGGCTATCCATCTCGGTGGTTGCCCGTCTCTTTTCTCGACCAGTCAAACCGCCTGGCCGACCTGATGTTCGACGCGGCCGCTTTGACCATCGATGCAAGCAGAAGCCAGCGGATGTACCCAGGAGTGCCAGGCTTCGAGGCAGACTGGCAGAACCAATTCCGGGGGCCCAACCATCAGCGTCTCCTCACGATCAAGCGCAACTTCGACCCCGGAATGTTGTTCCAGGCCCACCACACTGTCGGCAGCGATCCGTGACGGCGGATAGTCAAAGGGAGCGGGTCCGAGACACCGCGAATAGGCCATTCGGCGATCTGCCCGCACAGGTGCATGGGTTGTCGCTGAGGTTCGGACTAACGAGGCTCCAAGCCCGCCACAATAGCCGTGCCATCTTGGGTGCATACGTGCTCCTGACCTCCGCCATTTCGATCGGCATTCTGTCGTCGTTGGCGGCCTTGACCGACCAGCCTTTCGTGTTTCCTTCGCTTGGCCCGACGGCCTTCCTGCTGTTCTACGCCGCAATGGGCACTCAGTCCGCGCCGCGGAATGTCTTCTGCGGTCACCTCCTTGGTGTCCTGGCGGGATACCTCGCGCTGGTGCTGTTTGGGCTGACGGGCGTCGGACCGAACTTGGAGGACGTCACCTGGCCTCGAGTCGGAGCGGTCACCGTCGCGCTTTGCCTGACGCTGTCGCTGATGGTGTGGCTGAAGGTCCCACATGCTCCGGCCGGGGCGACCACCCTGATCGTGGCACTCGGCTTGATGCGCACACCAGGGCAACTGTTCGTGCTGATGGTGGCGGTCGTGCTGATGATTCTGCAAGGGCTGGCGATCAATCGACTTGCTGGACTGCCCTACCCGCTGTGGGCGCCCCAACCCACCCCTGATCATGGCCCGGCGTCGAACCATTGAGGCTGAGGATTCAATCGTTTGGGCGGTCAGTGGATTAGCTGCCGACCCACAGTGGCAGCCGCATGCTGAACGTTGCCCCGCCAGAGTCATTCGAGGCGACCTCCACAGTGCCACCGTGAGCGACGGCGAGTTCTTTGACGATGGCAAGTCCTATCCCCATCCCGGCAGCACCGCCGGCATCCGCGTCACCGCGCCAGAGCCGTTCGAAGACGCGCTGTTGGTCGGCCGCGGTGAGCCCTGGCCCGGTATCCGCTACAGCCAGCACCGCCCACGAACCGGACCTTGAGAGCGAGACTGCAACCGAGTCCCCGGCCCGGCAGTGGCGGGCTGTGTTGGCCAGCAGATTGCCAACCGCCTGGTGTAGACGGTCGGCGTCACCGTCGATGATGACGTTGGCGGCCAAGTCCGTACTGAATCGAAGGCCTGCGTCGGCCAGGGCAGGCTCTGCCGCGGTCACGGCGTCGGCGACCAATGATCCGAAATCAATCGGAGCCCGCCGCAGGCTCAAGGCAGCGGACTCCGCGGCAGAGAGCTCCGCGAGATCTCCGACAATGCGCCCGAGCCGCACGGACTGGGCATGGAGGGCAGCCAGTCGGCGTGGATCGGGCTCCACCAGACCGTCCTGCAACTCCTCCAACCCGGCCTGCAGCGCCGCCAACGGGGTTCGTAGTTCATGCGCAATGTCTGCCGACATCGCCCTTCGCGTCTGCTCGGAGACCACCACCGCATTCGCGGTCGCGTCGAACGAGCGCGCCAATTCACCTAGCTCGCCCGGCGCCTTCACATCCGCCGGAGTAGCTCTCACACCGCGGTCACCCGCTGCGAAGGAGTTGGCAACCTGAGCGAGCCGCACCAGCGGGGCCGATACCCGCCGAGTGACGAACCACGCCACCAGTACCGCCACCAGGAGGGCAACACCTGCAGCCACCAGGATCCAGGTCCACGCGATCTGCTGGGCCGATGACTGGCCGGAAGGAGGACCGAAAGCCAATCTGACACTCCCCACGGTCTGACCATTCACCAGCACCGGCGCCGTAACGGATCCCCGCCCTATCGCCCCACCCGCAGATGGTCCCTGCATGCCTGGCATAGAGCCACCATTCGGAGTCAGGACGGACGAGCCCTGCGCATCCACCACCACAAGTCGCGCGCCCGCTGCATTGGCAATCGCTTCAGCGCGCCCTAGATCGGCGCCAACCCAACCGCTCGCCGCGACGTACGACTGGCTCGCCGCGGCCGCAGTCGCGGTGGCGGCGGCCTGTCGTTGCGAATCCTCGGAGGCGCTGATACCGCGCGAGGTGCCAATCAAGGCGGCAATCGTCAGCACCACGACCGAGGACATCGCCACCAGCACGAAGGCCAGCAGCAGTCGCCGGCCGAGGGGACCCAACCCCAGTCGCGGTTCAGCCATCGCGTTCAAGTCCCAGTCTGTACCCGACGCCGAGCACGGTCTCCACCACCATCGGCCCGTCCGCTCCGATCTTGTGTCGAAGGTTCTTGACATGGGAGTCAATGGTGCGCTCGTAACCGGCGAACTCATATCCGCGCACCCGGTTGACCAGTTCAGCGCGGCTATACACGCGTCCCGGAGTGTCTGTCAACGAGGTCAACAGACCCCACTCGGTTGGCGTCAGCTCCAGTGACTGGTCGTCAAACCAGGCCTCGTGCCGAGTGTGGTCGATTGCCAACCTTCCCACTCCGAAGGTCACCGCCTCGGCGGGCGCGGCAGGCGCCCACCGCGCCAGTACAGCCGCCACCCGTAGCACCACCTCCTGTGGGCTGAACGGCTTGGTCACATAGTCGTCCGCCCCGCTTTGCAGTCCTTGGAT
>JAUPKM010000242.1 GCA_030837445.1 Actinomycetota bacterium | reverse complement strand
TCCAGGACGCCAGTGTGGTTCATGCGACAGGCGGGTAGGTCATTGCCCGAATACCGGGAATAGCGGTCTGGCATACCGATGCTGACGGCGTGCTTCACGCCGGAACTGATCACGGAGATCACGCTCCAACCTCTCCGCCGCCACGGGGTGGATGCGGCAATCTTCTTCAGCGACATCGTTGTGCCATTGAAGGCGATCGGGATCGACCTGGACATCGTGCCCGGCGTCGGCCCGGTGGTGGCAGAACCCATCCGCGACCTGGCCGCCGTGTCATCGTTGCGGGCCTTGACCGCAGAGGACGTTGAGGGCGTGCTGACGGCGGTGCGAATGCTGGTGCCTGAACTTGGACCGACACCGCTGATCGGGTTCGCCGGCGCACCATTCACATTGGCGAGCTACCTGATCGAGGGTGGCCCCAGTAAGGATCATGCCGCCACGAAGGCATTGATGGTGTCGGAACCGAAGCTATGGCATGAACTAGCCGACCGGTTGGCGCACATCGCGGGTGCGTTCCTGGCGCTGCAAGTGGCGGCTGGGGCTTCGGCGGTGCAGCTGTTTGACTCGTGGGCGGGTGCACTGGCCGAGCGCGACTACCGCGAGTTCGTGCTGCCGCATTCTCGGACCGCGCTGTCGTATGTCGAGTGTGCCCCCCGGATCCACTTTGGGGTGGGCACCGGTGAACTGCTCGGGGCCATGTCGGAGGCCGGTACCGAGGTGGTCGGGGTAGATTTCCGGGTGCCGCTGGCTGCCGCGGCCGATCGAGTCGGGCCGGATTTCGCGCTGCAGGGCAACTTGGATCCGGCCCTGCTGTTTGCCGGTCCCGAGGCCGTCGCGAGCCGAGTCGCCCAAGTGCTGGCGGATGCTGCGAACCTGCCAGGGCACATCTTCAACCTCGGCCACGGCGTGCTCCCGGCCACGGACCCGGGTGTGCTCACCGAGGTGGTGGCGCAGGTTCACGCCGGTTCCTAGGTTCTGGTGAGTTCTAGGCACTGACGAGATGGACACCCGGTTCCGGCTAGCCTGGGGAGGCGGGTCGGTTGATTCGCGCGTGCGGGCCGACGCAGGCGGTGGGCACGGGGCCGGTTGAAGTGGTGGGAGGATCCGCAGATGGCTGTTGGCAGACCGGAGCGCCCCGAGGTGGCAGTGGTGGGCGCCGGGATCGCGGGACTCGCCGCCGCGTGGGAACTGATTGCCACCGGCGATGTTTCAGTCACTCTGTTCGATTCTGCGGAACAGGTCGGCGGAAAGCTCCGCAGCAGCAAAGTGGCGGGAATTCAGGTCGACGAGGGGGCAGAGTCGATGTTGGCGGTTCGCCCCGAAGCGGTACGGCTGGCTGCTGCGGTCGGACTTCGGCCCTCAATCGTGCATCCGGCCACCGCGGAGGCGTTCGTACTGAGCCGCGGTGAGCTGCGGCCGCTGCCTCCTGGGCTGGTCAGCGGCGTACCGACCGATCTGCGGGCGCTGGCGGCCAGTCGGATCATGTCTATCCCGGGGCTCTTGCGGATCCCCTTCGACCAATTGCTGTCCGGCACTGAAGTCGGCGCCGACATCTCCGTCGGTCGGCTGTTGACCGAACGGTTGGGGCGAGAGGTCGTTGACCGACTAGCTGAGCCATTACTGGCCGGGGTGTATGCAGGCAACGCCGACGAGATCAGCCTGCGGATGGCGAATCCGTTCCTGTTCCGAGCTGTGACCCGGCAGTCTTCGCTGTTGAATGCCGCTCGAGAGACCCGCACCGGGTCGGCCTCCAACGTCGGTGCCAGGCGGGGGCCGGTGTTCGCAGGCATCCGGGGTGGCGTCGCCCGACTGGCAGCCAAGACCGCCGACGCGCTGCTCGCAAAAGGGGCGATGATTCGCACCGGCGTGACGGCGGAACGACTGCGCCGGACGGAGCGTGGCTGGCAGATGGTGGCCAATGACGCGAGCTATGAATTCGACGCTGTCGTCCTCGCGGTCCCGGCCCCGGTTGCGGCTCGACTGCTCCGGACAAGTGCTCCGTTCGCTGCGATTCAACTTCGGTCGGTGGAGTCGGCCAGCGTGGCTGTCGTGACCTTGGCCTACCGGACGGCCGGGCTGCCGGAACTCGTCGGCAGCGGTTTCCTGGTGCCGCCGGTGGAGGGTTTCCGGATCAAGGGTGTGACCTACAGCTCGAACAAGTGGGAGTGGTTGGCTCGGGAGGGCGGTCGGCGGGCACGGGGTGGCACAACGATCATTCGCACTTCGCTCGGTCGCTATGGCGATCACGAGGTGTTGCAGCGGGATGACGCGGAGTTGGTAGAGCTCGCCCAGGTGGAATTGGCGGAGATCGCGGGGTTGCCGATTGGGGTGCTCGACGCCCGGGTCACCCGATGGCAGGACTCGTTACCGCAATATCGGGTGGGGCACGTGGATCTGATCCAGCGAGCGAGAGATGCACTGCTGGACGCACCGGGGCTGGCACTGGCAGGTGCGGCCTATGACGGTGTCGGGATTGCCGCCTGCATCGCCTCCGGTGCGACCGCGGCTCGAACCGTCTCGCGCCAACTGCAGGAGCGTGGACCGCATTCGGTGGACGCTCATGGCTGACCAGCCTCCGTCGCGGGTCAAAGCGAAGGACATCAACGATCAGATCAGGTACACAACCTGGTCAGTGTTCCGCTCCGGGCGTGGTCAGTTGACCGATCGTGTCGCGGCGGTGGCGGAGGTTGAGCAGGTGTTGGCCACAGCGGGCGAGCGTGGTGTCATTCATCGTGGTTGGTATGACGTGGGCGGTTTGCGAGCCGATGCCGACATCATGCTGTGGCTGCATGCCGAAACTTCCGATCTACTGCAGGACACCTATCACGAGGTGCTTCGGACCACGCTGGGTGCGACGTTTGAACCGGTGTGGTCGCAGCTGGCATTGCATCGACCGGCCGAGTTCAACAAGTCGCATGTGCCGGCGTTCCTCGCCGATGAGAACGCGAAACGGTACGTCTGCGTCTACCCATTCGTCCGCTCCTACGAGTGGTACCTGCTGCCCGATGCCGAGCGACGGGAACTCCTCGTCGAGCACGGCCAGATGGGTCGGTCGTTTCCGGATGTGCGAGCTAACACCGTCGCCAGTTTCGCGCTCGGCGACTACGAGTGGATTCTTGCCTTCGAGGCCGATGAACTCCATCGGATCGTGGATCTGATGCGACACCTAAGGGCCTCTCGCGCCCGGCTGCACGTGCGCGAAGAGATCCCGTTCTACACGGGCCGGAGAATTGGACTCGCGGAACTGGTGAACTTGCTGCACGCTGGCTGAACACCAACGTCAGGAGAAGTATGTCTGCGTCATCGCCAGCCAAAGATGGTCCGGTCCGCCCCGACGGCGAAGAGTATCCGGTGGTCCTCAGCGAAGACGACTGGCGGAATCGGCTGACCCGGCATGAGTACGACGTACTTCGGCGAGCTGGTACCGAGCGTCCCTTCAGCGGGGAGTACGAGACGACCACAACCGAGGGCGTCTACTCCTGTCGGGCCTGTGATGCGGAGCTCTTCGCGTCGGACACGAAATTCGATGCCCATTGCGGCTGGCCCGCATTCTTCACGCCGCTGGCAGGGGACTCGGTCGTGCTGCTGACTGATCGTTCGCTCGGCGCTGTCCGCACCGAAGTCCGGTGCGCTAGTTGTGGTTCACACTTGGGTCACGTCTTCTCCGGCGAGGGCTACCCGACGCCCACCGATCAGCGCTACTGCATCAACTCCGTGTCCTTACGGCTGCGGCCGCGGGAAACTTCGGACTGAGCCGGATCATCGGCAGCCACCCACCTCTCCGGCCTGCCGACCGGGAGCAGCACCCATCGCAACCGGGCGCGTATTCCTCCTTCGGCTCGGATCTGTCGCAGGTAGGCGTCCCCGGCCCGCCAGGCATCTTTCGCCCCGCCTGCGGTGAGCGGCTCCGGTGAGTACAACGCGCGGTTGGCATGTTCGGCGACAGCTGCGAGGGCATTGGGCGCTCGGCGATCCCGGACTACCCGGGCGGGGGATTCGGTGTCGGACATAGGTCGGCCCAAGTGGTCCGCCCCCGTGCGCACCCAGACCCACGCGCCGATGGCGTCGGCCGCCGGGTCGGCAGCATGGAGCGACCCGCGCACCCGGACCCGGCGCCAGGAAACGTACAGGGGCCAGCCGATCAGTGCCAGCACCAGCACCAGGATCGTGCCGGCCACACGCAGGTCCAGCCAGGAGTCGTGTTGCTGGGTCTGCTTAGGGGTGGGTGTGGGCGACGGGGTCGGGGTCGGGGTGGCGGTAGTCGGTGAAGGGCTGGCGCTGGGCTTCGGTTTGGGTCGAGGTTTGGCAACCGGCACGGGCACCCCGGCGGTCAGATCCCCCGGCGCTGCCGCAAACGGGATCCAGCCGATGTCCTTGAATCCGATCTCGGCCCACACCAACACATTCCGGGTGGTGACGGTTCCGTTTGGGGGCAGTGAGTAGCCGACGCTGATCCGACTCGCATAGCCCTGCGAGCGGGCCATCAGTGCAAATGCAGTGGCGAACTGTGCTTGCGTACCGGTGCCGGTCTCGGTCATCACAGTGATGAGTTCCTGATACCCGATCCCGGTGTCCGTGCTGGTCGGGTCGATCTGATACTCGTCCGGATTGGAGGTGTACTCAGCCAGTGCGGTCAGCTTCTCGAAGTCAGTGCCGTCGATGCTCATCGCACCGCTAGCGATGGTGGCCAACTCGATTGGGAACTGGCCTGGCAGGGCCGTCGCGGTATAGCCGTCGGCCTTGCTCAGCGGTGTTGCCGACACCAACTGAGCGGGATCCGTCAAGGCGGTGATCCGGGAGATGGTTGAGTAGCTCAAGTTCTTCGCGTCCCCGCCCGACACAGACAGGCCGCCGGCGGGGTTCGACAGGAATGGTCCACTGCTGATGCCGGTCGCCCGGTAGGGCGTGGGCAGCCACGCGCCGACCAGGTTGTCGGTGGTAGTCACCTGGCTGTTGACGGGCAGAGTGTTCGCAGGAACGATACCGGGATAGGGAATCTCCCCGGTGATCCGGTCGTAGGGCTGGGTCGTGCCCCAGGTCGATCCGTCGTAGCCCTCCAAGATGGCCCACCAGACGGCCGGTGGGGGGCTGCTGGGCTTGAGGGTGAACAGGGTCTTGACGGTGTCGCGTTCCACCGTCTGCCAGGCGGTAGCCGTGCGTACGGCGTCGGTCTCGTCCTCGGTTCGGTAGCCGCTGCTGCGGTGTGGGTCGAACGGCGTCCGCAGCGATCCCAGCCCGGACGCCAGCCCACCGGCCACCGCAAGCCCGGCGATCAACGCGGTGACAAGGAGGACCATCAGAGTGCGCTTGAAGCGACCATGGACCGGCTCCAACTCGACCGAGGAGAATGCCTCGCCGTCGGCCACTGCGGTGGCGGCTCGGCTGGACGGCCAGAGGCTCAGCGCCAACCCCAGGGCCAGTAGGTAGGCGACCGCGAACGGAACCACCGAGATGGGTGAGCCTTGGGTGAAGGCGAGGGTGGTGATGAACAGCAGCGACGACGGCAGCAGCG
>JAUPKM010000241.1 GCA_030837445.1 Actinomycetota bacterium | reverse complement strand
TTCATCCCGACACGATCCGGCGGTGGATCTCTAACGGCCGGATCACCGGCTACCGGATGGGGCCGCGGCTGATCCGCGTCGATCTCGACGAGCTGGCCGCGATGCTCAAGCCGATCGGCGGGCATGTCTGATGCCGCAAAAGAGAAGAGGCCGGGCTGCTGACAGCCCGGCCGCTCCGACATTTACCACCACCGACATCCACCACAGTGCCGACAGCTCCGATCATAACGAGCGCACCGACGAGTTCAAGCTCGATCGGCTGCTCGGCGGCCCGGCGGCCGACATATGGGCGAAGTTGTTCAACGGTGAGTTCAAGCTGGCCGTTCCGTGTTCTCGCTGCGGGCGTTGGCTGACCAGTGGTGCATCGAAGCGGCACCGGATGGGCGCCAAGTGCCGGGCAAAGTCGACCGCCGCGGCGGTGGCCGAGTGAATCTCACCGACCAGGCTCACCGGATGCTCGACCAGGGTTTGCACGTCTTCCCCCTCGACCATCCCGGGCAACGTAACTGCGCTGGACTGCACGGCCCGAACAATCCGTGCGACGGCACCCGTGGCAAGCACCCCGCCGTCGTCTGGGGGACGTGGGCGCAGGCCGTCACCCACAAGCAGATTGACCTGCAATGGGATAAACGCCGCGGCCTGGCGAATATCGGGATCGCCTGCGGCCCCAGCAATCTGGTCATCCTCGATGAGGACGCCCCGGGGGAGCTGGAGAAGTGGGGGGCGGCCTACGGCATCACCCTGCCTGACACCTTCACCGTGTCCACCGGGCGCGGCCGGCACCTGTACTACTCGTGGGACCATTCGCAGCGCCCTATCGGCAACACCGCCAAAGCGATGCGCGGATTCAAGATCGACGTGCGCGGCAAAGGCGGATACGCCGTAGCTGAACACTCCCAGCACGCCAGCGGGGCGACCTACACCGGCAACGGGCAGCCGATAACCGGGCTGCCCGACGATGTGGCCGAGCTGCTGCTGGCGGGCGCCACAGAGGCCACGGAGTCGCCGGAATGGGAGACGATCGCCGCCGGTCCCAACGCCGCCAAGATCGGGTTCCGCAAGCGGCACGAAGCCCTCGTCGCCTACGCCGGTCGGCTCCGCAAGCTCGGCCTTGACTACGCCGAAGCGTTGCCGGCGTTCCGGCAGCGGTGGGAGTTGTGCGAACAGCCCACCGGGCAGATGCCCGAGGCGAAGTATCACAGTCCCGAGTGCCCGTATCCGGTCACCTGGCCCGAAGCCCAGGGCAAGCTGCGCGACGTATTCGACCGCTACCAAGCCCGAACAACGTCTGCTGAAGACGTAGTTGCCCGGGTGGCCCGCGTCCAGTGGGCCAACGAGATCCGTCCGGAACGCCAGGTGTGGCTGTGGGAGAACAGAATCCCGGTCGGCACGGTATCCGCTCTCGCGGGCCGCGGCGGGTGTGGAAAGACGACGTGGGCAATTCATCTGGCCGCCCAGGTGTCACGCGGGGAACTGGTCGGCGAGCATCGCGGCACCCCGCGCCCGACCCTGATCTGGTCCGGTGAGGACCAGTGGGCGCCGGTTCTGGTACCCCGACTGATGGCGGCGGGCGCCAATCTGGATTTCATCGGCCGGTTGCACATCGAAGCCGAAGACGGCGTCGAAACGACACCACGCCTGCCGCTGGATACCGCCACGTTGCGCGAGGCCATCACCGCCGCGGGTGCGGCCCTGGTGATCATCGACCCCATCGCATCGACGATGGCGGGCGACCTTCATCGCGAGGACGACGTTCGCGCCGCCCTCGACGCGCTGGCCCGGGTGGCAGCCGACACCGGGGCGGTGGTGATGTTCGTCCGCCATTTCGGCAAGGGCGGCGGAAACGCATCGGACAAGATGTCGGGCAGTCATGCATTCCGCGATGCGGTGCGCTCGGTGTTCCTGTTCGCACAAGACGACGAAAGCGGACACCGCATCGTCACCCAGGACAAGGGGAACTACGCACCCCCAGGTGAGGAGTCATTCGCCTTCCGCCTGGAAAGCACCACGGTGCCCACCAACGACGGCGACGCCCTGGTCGCCAAGGTGGTCGACCTCGGCGCCTCGGAGATCTCGGTGAGCGATGTCATCAACCGTCCACCAGCGGCCCGCACAGACGACGAGGGGGAGGACGAACGGGACTACACCGCCGACCTCAAGGCGTCGTGGCTGCACCAGTTGCTCCGCGATGCGGGTGTGGCCAACGCCCCGGTGCGGCCCAAAGATGCGCTGGCCTACGCCGCCGACCGGGGTATCAGCCGCGCCTCGGTGTTCCGGTTGTTCGAGAAGCTGACGAACGCCGGGATGGCAGTGTCGAAGGACACTGGCAAATTCCCGAAGGTCACCCACTGGGAACTGGTCGACCACACTCCGGCCACAGCCGGCGGTGAGACTACAGACGCCGCTCACCACAGCGGTGAGACTACAGAGACTACAGGGCTTGACCTGCGGAAACAGGGTGAGACTACAGGCGCCATCGTCAGCCCGGTGAGACTACAGGGTGAGACTACAGGCGGCACCCTACTTGACCTGCGCGAATGCGGAGCAACGGAGGCCGTCGACACCCTCGAATCCCCTGTAGTCTCACCACTTCCCGGTGAGCGGCAGCAGACCGCCGCACCTGGCGGGCTCACCGCCACCAGCCCCGGCCAAACCGATCGGGTCGCCCGCGCTCTAGCAAACGCAGCACGTCGGGCGGTGACCGCATGAGCGCCGCCCGCCACCTCCACATCACGCCCACCGCCGCCGAGGTCCTGGCCGACGAGATCAGCGAACTGGCCGCCCAGATAGATAGGCGTCTCGCCAACCGCCCTGGCACCGCCGAGCGGGCGATCTATTTCTGGCTCTACCCGCTCGACGACGAACTGCCCTGCGAAGTCCTGAGCGCCTTGCACTCCGACGCCGTCGCCTACTTGCACGACCTCACCACCACAGCCGCGGTGCTCATCACCGAAACCACCGAAAGGACACCCCATGACTGACAACCCGTTCGACCCGATCACCATCGCCGCCGGCCGCCTGGCCGGCCAGATCACCCCGGCGTTCGAGGTGGTCGACGACCCACGCACCGACGAGCCCAACCGCGTGGTCGCCGATTGGTTCGGCTACCTCGAGCCGCACACCGCCTCCGACGACTTCTGGCGGTCTGTGCCCGTGCGGCTGGTGCACGGCGAAGCTTCCGGCTGGTGCATCGAGGTAGGCCCGTGGTCGCTCAACAGCCACGATGTCGCACTGCTGCGCAAGGCCATCGAGGCATTCGACGCCGCGACCGTCGCCCGACCCGAGGCGGCCGAGTGAGCATCATCGGACTGCTGACCGCTATCGGCTCACCCGGCCTGCCGGGTGCCCGATGCCGGGGCCGCGGCTATCTGTTCGACGAAGCCGAACCGGGCGAACCGGAGGCACTGGTGGCCCAGCGCCACGCACAAGCGGTGCAACTGTGCCGCGGCTGCAAATCACTGCCTGCCTGCGCGGCGTGGGTGGACAGCCTCAAGCCGTCGCAGCGGCCCCGCGGTGTCGTCGCCGGCCGCATCCGCTTACCACGATCGGCGCGCACCGCCGGCGATCTCACCGCAAACCAAATCGAAAGCACCGAAACCACAAAGGGGAACCCATGAACGTTTACACCGTGACCGTCACCGGCCTCGACGGGCCGGATCCGAAGTTCGACGCCGCTGGGGGCGCACTGCTATTCGGCGTCACCGTCGATCAAATCAAGGCAGCCGCGGCGGCAGGGCCGACACCCGCTGAATGGATCAAAGCAATGCGACGCCGCGCGAACGAAGCGTTCGCAGCCACCGGCGGGGAAGATCTGCTGGACATTCTCGAATACTGGGCCCGCGTCGAGCACCAGGCCGAGCTAGTCCTGCTGCGCGCGTGAACGGTTTAACCCGGGTCGGCGGTGTCGTGATCGTCCACGGCACCGCCGCCCGGACACTCTGCGAAGCGGTGCTGATCGCTGAACGTGCACGCCGCTCCAGTGGACTGCCGTGCTCGGGTGTCTACGGCGAGCTCGCGCGTGAGCTGCACGCCGCGGCGGCCGCGGCCGGACACTCGGACGTCCGCGCCGAGGCTTCCGGCGATTCTGTAGTGGTGAGTCCAACAGTGCCGATCGAGCAGGCCGCGGCCGAGCTCGGCGTCAGCAAGCGCCAGGCACGCCGGCTCGCACCGGATCTCGGCGGCAAGCTCGTCGGCGGCCGCTGGCT
>JAUPKM010000032.1 GCA_030837445.1 Actinomycetota bacterium | reverse complement strand
GGCCGGTGTTGTTGGTCTTCGGAGGCTCCCAGGGCGCCCGCCGAATCAATGACGCGATCGTGGGTTCGGCCAGCGAGATAGTGGCGTCCGGGGCGAGTGTGCTGCACGCGGTCGGCGGGAAGAACGCCGATCAACGCCCGCCCGCGGACCTGCCTCAATACGTCACCGTCGACTACCTGGATCGGATGGACCTGGCCTATGCCGCAGCCGATCTGGCCGTCTGCCGGGCAGGCGCGATGACGGTGGCAGAATTGAGTGCGGTGGGATTGCCGGCGGTGTACGTGCCGCTGCCGATCGGCAATGGCGAGCAACGTCGAAATGCCGCCGAGGTGGTGGCGGCGGGCGGTGGCCTGTTGGTGGCAGACGAGGACATGACCGCGGCGTCGGCGGGGCAGTTATTGCCGGACCTGCTAGGCGACCCTGTCCGACTGCGGACGATGGGGAAATGCGCCGCCAGCCAGGGGGATCCCGGCGCCGCCGGCAGGTTGGCGACAATGGTGACGCAGGCTGCTGCGACGAGAGGAATCCGATGATCGAGAATGACCCCGCCGCTACCGAGGCTGCGGCCCGAGCATCAGCCCAGGCGGCGCAGGCGTTCGTCACCGGACCCGTGCACTTCCTCGGCGTCGGCGGGTCCGGTATGTCCGGTATTGCCCGGATCCTGTTGTCCGAAGGGGTGGCGGTCAGCGGGAGCGACGCAAAGGATTCGAGGCGACTCACCGCGCTGCGCGCGCTTGGGGCCGATATCCATGTCGGCCACGCGACAGCCAATTTGGGGCAGGCGGCCGCGGTTGTCCGGTCCACTGCCATCAAGGAGGACAACCCGGAATTGCTCGAGGCAGTGGCCCGGGACCTGCCGGTGCTGCATCGCTCAGATGCTCTCGCGTTGGTGATGCGGGGTAGTCGAGGGGTAGCGGTGTCGGGGACTCACGGTAAGACGACCACCACGTCGATGCTCACGGTCGCGCTGCAGAACTGCGGCGCTGAACCCTCGTTCGCGATCGGTGGAGAGCTCCATGAGACCGGCGCCTACGCGCACCGCGGCTCAGGTGACGTATTCGTCAGCGAGGCCGACGAGAGTGACGGTTCGTTCCTGCGGCTCGGGGCGCTTGTCGGAGTCATCACCAATATCGAGCCAGACCACCTGAACTACTGGCAGACGTTCGAGGCGCTACGCGCAGCCTTCGTGACCTTCGCCCTCGACATCGGGGCCCGCGGAGGATTCGTGGTGGCCTGTATCGATGATCCGGTGACCAGGGAAATCGTGGCAGAGGCCCGCGCGGCTGGGGTCGATGTCCGCACGTACGGTTTCGACCAGGATGCTGACTACCACGTGCAAGTCCACGACCGTTCGGGTACGGGCTGGACCTTCGATGTCGCGGTCCACGGGGTGCGCTCCCCTCGAATCACCTTGCAGGTGCCTGGCGCCCACAACGTGCTGAACGCAACTGCGGCGCTGACCGCCGCGATCGGTCTGGGGTTCTCCGACGTCGATGCGGCGGCGGGTTTGGAGGGGTTCTCCGGTACCCGTCGTCGATTCGACTTCAGGGGGGAGGCGGACGGGATCCGAGTCTTTGACGACTTCGCCCACCATCCGACCGAGGTCGCCGCGACCCTGCGCGCGGCCAGGGAGGTGGCAGGTGACGGCCGAGTGGTGATGGCCTTCCAGGCCCATCACTACTACCGGACCGCGATGTTCGTGTCGGAGTTCGGGGCGGCCATGGGGTTGGCCGATGAGGTGGTGGTGTTGGAGGTGTTCGCGCCCGGAGAGGAACCCATTCCCGGCGCCAGCGGACAGACGATGGCCGCAGAAGTTCCGCTGCCAGCCGCGCAGGTACTGTTCGAGCCGTCATCCGCGGCCGTACCCGCGGAGCTGGTGGCTCGCGCGGTCCCGGGCGACATCATCATGACGATCGGGCAGGGCGACGTGGCCTTGATGGCGCCCGCGGTGTTGGACCTGCTCCAGCTGCGGGAGGAGTCGCGATGACTGCGTCCACGCTGCTGACAGAGCCGGAGACGGTCCCGCAGTCTCCACCCCCGCGCCGCCGCGGCCGCTTGGTTCGTCGGCTGCTGTGGGGCGCCGCCGCGGCAGTGTTGCTGCTGGTCGTGGCTGGCTGGGTGCTGTTCTTCTCGCCGTGGTTGGACCTGCGAACCGTCGCTGTTGAAGGGCGCGGACAAATACCCGAGTCTGCGATTCTGGCAGCGGCCGCCTTGTCCGACCGAACTCCGCTGGCGAGTCTCGACACAGGTGCCGCCGCAGGCCGGGTGGCCGACTTGCCAGCCGTTGCAGAGGTTCGGATCACTCGGAATTGGCCTAACGGTGTGACGATCGCAGTGACGCCTCGGACGCCGGTGGCATATGCCGCGACGCCGGAAGGTCCGGTTCTCGTCGACCGGGCGGGGGTTCGATACGAGCCGGTGCAGGAAGCGCCGGCCGACCTGCCGCAACTGCAGGCGTCGGATGGGCAGCCGATGCAGGACGCGGTCGCCGTGGCCGCCACCCTGCAGTCGCCTCTGCGCGACCGCGTCTCGAGCGTCGTCGTGGCCAACGACCGGATCCGGTTGACCCTGCGAGGTGACGACGAGGAGTCCGACGGTCAGACCGGGCAAGACCAGACTGGCGACCGCCAGTCAACAGACGGCCAGTCAACCGATTTGGCTGGCACCGCGGGGGAGGTCGACGAGTCCGGCGGGTTGGTCTATTGGGGCACGGTGGAGGACTCCGAACTCAAGGCAAAGGTGCTCGCCGGGCTGCTGGTCGGCGGCGGCGACTACAAGTTCTTCGACGTCGCAACGCCGGGCTACCCCACCGCCGGGCCGAGCGTCCCCGACGCCACCGCCCGTGTGATGGGACTGCCGCAGGACAACGGTCAGTCCACCTCCGGCTCGTCGGAGACAAGCGAAGCCAGTGCCGCCACGACGGGGTAGCGAACGGCGGCTGATTGCGCACGTCCTGTCGGATCCGAGGTTCTGTCCTGCGCTGATCAGCCGAGCCGAGCGCTGATTTCATCGAAAACCGACATTGCGGGCCCCGGCAGCTCCGGGTCTTCGGGTCGCGGCCAATGCAAGGCCACCTCGGTGAAATCCAACTCCGCCAGTTGGCCGGTGAAATCCTGCCAGGCACCGATTGACTCCTGCGCCCAGCCGAGATCCAGCCCGACTAGGGCGAGCCGCCTTATCGAGCTGGGCTCGCGACCCTTGGCAAGGCAGGCGGCATTGAGGATCTGCGCTTGGTCAGCGACCGCGGCGAACCACTGCTGTGCTGACTCCGCCGGTCTGACGGGACCGAATGTCACCCACGTCTGGCCCTGGTCTGCGGCCACTGCCAGCGCCTTCGGCCCGGCCGCCGCGATGGTGAATGGAACCCGCGGCAGCTGCACGCAGCCAGGAACGGTCCGAGATTCGACAGCCGTGAAGAAGTCACCCGCAAACGAGACTGACTGTTCTCGGAGGAGGAGGTCCAGCGCGGTCACGAATTCCGCGAACCGGGCCGTCCGGTGCGCCGAAGGGACCGGTTCGGAACCGAGCGCCAGCGCGTCGTAGCCGACGCCTCCCGCGCCGATACCCAGATCGAAGCGCCCGTCGCTGAGCCGGTCCAGGGTCATGACGTCCTTGGCAAGAACGGCTGGGTGTCGGAAGTTCGGGCTGGTCACAAGGGTGCCGAACCGGATCCTCGAGGTTTCGGCGGCAATCGCTCCAAGCAGCGGGAGGGTGCCCAGCCAGGGTCCGTCGCGCAGACTCCGCCACGACAGATGATCGTAAGTCCAGGCCCCAGTGAAGCCCCTTGCGTCGGCGTCGCGCCATCGTGCGCGCAACTCCGGCCAAGTCTGATCGGGAAGGATCACGACATCGGTACGCATGGGGTGAGGATAGCTGCGTCGAGAAGGTCAATGGTCAGTGTCTGCTGACCATTAGCCAAAGCATAAACATCAACTATGTAGTTAGAGATGTCCCAATATATTGTGATAAGTGGCGCCTTGGAGGTCTTGTTCGGCGACGAACGGCGAACTCTACGGGGGGGCGCCTTGCGACCTGCGTCCGTGCCTGCGTAGGGTCTGAACAGCAGTGAGATGGTTCTCTTGATCTGTCGAAATAAGTCTCTAGTGCAGGTTGAGATATGTCCTGATTACTGTCACTGGACCCTTCCCCGGCCCCACCTCGGTGGGGTGAGGCATGCCCTGACAATGGGGCTCGACGATCCGTTCGCCGAGTCAGCAGCGATGGTCGGTGGCAGGCAGCCCAAGGAACGCAGCACGACGCACGCAGGTACTATCCGCAACTCAGCACCTCGCTGGGTCGTTGATCGGTCCTGGAACCTGGCACACGAAGTCGCACCGAAGCGGTGCGCTCGTTGAACGAGAGGAAGAGCACGTGGCATCACCGCAGAATTACCTGGCGGTCATCAAGGTTGTCGGGATCGGCGGTGGCGGCGTCAACGCGGTCAACCGGATGATCGAGTCCGGGCTGAAGGGCGTGGAGTTCATTGCGGTGAACACCGACGCACAGGCCCTGCTGATGAGTGACGCCGACGTCAAACTCGACATCGGGCGTGATCTCACCCGCGGACTGGGGGCAGGAGCCGACCCAGAGGTAGGTAAGGCCGCCGCTGAGGATCACGCCAACGAAATCGAAGAGGTACTCAAGGGTGCCGACATGGTCTTCGTCACTGCCGGCGAGGGCGGCGGCACGGGCACCGGCGGTGCCCCTGTCGTTGCGAAGATCGCGCGTGGACTGGGTGCGCTTACGATCGGCGTGGTGACCCGACCGTTCGTGTTCGAGGGGCGACGCCGCGCGACGCAGGCCGAGGCCGGCATCGATGCCCTCCGGTCGGAGGTTGACACCCTGATCGTGATCCCAAATGACCGACTGCTGTCGCTGAGCGATCGGAAGATCAGCGTCATCGACGCCTTCCGGCAGGCAGATCAGGTGCTCTTCCAGGGAGTGTCGGGGATCACCGATCTAATCACCACTCCCGGCTTGATCAACCTCGATTTCGCCGACGTCAAGTCCGTGATGAAGGACGCCGGCTCTGCGTTGATGGGTATCGGCTCCTCCCGGGGTGACGCCCGCGCGACTGCGGCAGCCGAGGAGGCCATCTCCAGTCCGTTGCTGGAGGCCAGCATCGAGGGCGCGCACGGGGTGTTGCTGTCGATCTCCGGCGGCAGCGATTTGGGTTTGTTCGAGATCAACGAGGCCGCGAAGATGGTGGCCGACGCGGCGCATCCGGAGGCGAACATCATCTTCGGTGCCGTCATTGACGACACCCTCGGCGACGAGGTCCGAGTGACAGTCATCGCCGCCGGTTTCGATGGCGGTCAGCCACAACCGCTGAAATCCCGGGCCTCGGCCGCCGAACCCGCGCCTAGCCCGGTGGTGCGGGCGCCCCAGGCCCAGCCGGAAACCGCGGTCCGGAAGGTGAACTTCGAGGAGCCCGCTTCAAAGTCCGAGGACGTTGACGTTCCCGACTTCATGAAGTAGTAGTTGGCCAGCCCGGCCGACCGGCGTCGCCGAACTCTGGGTCAGCAGGGACAATTGGGTCATGACCCGACTCACTGCCCCGGACACTGCTGCCCACTATTGGCGAGGTCGACTGGAACCGACCGGAGTCGACGCAGCGGCCGACGGCGTCGGCCCCGGGGTCGAGTGGTTGATGACCTCTCGCCGGGGCGGGGTCGGTCGGTCGCCGTTCGACGACTGGAATCTCGCCGGCCACGTCGGTGATGACCCCCAGACGGTCTCGGCCAATCGGGCCGTGATTGCCGACCTGGCCGGGTTGGCTCCGTCGGCAGTGGTGATGATGCGCCAGTGTCACAGTGCCGAGGTCGCGGTCGTTCAGGCCGCTGACGGACAGGAGATAGTCGGCGTGGATGCGCTGGTAACGGCGCGACCGGACATCGTCCTGGTTGCCCTGGCCGCTGACTGTGTGCCAGTGGCTTTAGCCGATCCCGAGGCCGGCGTGATCGGGGCGGTGCACAGCGGGTGGCAGGGAATGGTCTCCGGTGTCACGCAGGCGGCGATTCGAGCAATGGTCGACCTTGGGGCTGAGCCGGGCCGGATCAGGGCGGTCTTGGGGCCGGCGATCTGTGGGCCCTGCTACCCGGTACCCCCCGAGCGGGTCGCCGCCGCGGCTGCGGTGGCGCCCGCGAGCGCTGCGATTGCTCCCGACGGTCAGCCGGGTATCGATGTCCGCGCCGGTTTGGAGGTGCTGCTCGCGGACCTGGGAGTTCAGGTCGAATGTGTCGGCGGCTGTACCGCGGAATCACCTGAGCTCTTCTCCTATCGTCGTGATGGTCTGACCGGGCGCCAGGGCGCAGCCGTCTGGCGGACGACATGAGCGAGTCTCTCTCGACTTCGGCCGCTGATCCGAGGCGAGTTGCGGAGCTGGCGGCCAACCTGGCGGCGGTCCGGGCGCGACTGGCTGCAGCCGAGTCGCAGGCTGGTAGGGATCCCGGCGCCGTCACCTTGATCGCTGTGTCGAAATTCTTCCCTGCCTCGGACGTCGATGCGCTTGCCGCTCTAGGGGTGAGCGATTTCGGTGAGAACAAGCACCAGGAAGCAGTCGTCAAGGTTGGCCAGGTG
>JAUPKM010000031.1 GCA_030837445.1 Actinomycetota bacterium | reverse complement strand
TTGACGCGCACAGGCTGCTGCGTAACGCAGACGCCGCGCTCTATGCATCCAAGAACGCCGGACGCAACCAGGTCAGGGTGTTCGAACACGGCACCGAGGCGGTGCTGACCCGCCAGGTGCTCGCTGACAATGCCAAGGCAGCGGAGGCGAACCTCGAACTCCACCGGGCGATGTGGGACATGTCCGTCGAGATGCTGGCAGTGGCCAACGCCGAGGGGATGTTGACCTCGGTGAGCGCCGGTTGGCAGCGGATCCTCGGGTATCCACCGGAGGAGCTGACCTCGCGCCCCTACCTGGATTTTGTCCACCCCGACGATCTGGCCGCCACCATCGAGGCAGCCCAGGAGCTGGCCGAACCCGGACACGAGGTGGTCAACTTCGAGAATCGCTATCGGGCGAAGTCGGGCGAATACCGCTGGCTGTCCTGGAGCGGCCAAACCTCCCAGGACTCCCAGCAGGTCTACTGCGTCGTCCGCGATGTCACCGAGCAGGTGGCCGCCCGACAGGAGTTGGAACGCAGCAACGCCGCCCTCCTGCAGGCGCAGCGGATCGCCCGGATCGGTCACTGGACGTTGGACCTGGCGACCGACCGCGTCACGTGGTCGGCGGAACTCTTTCGGATGCTGGGGCTGGACCCCGACCAAGACCCGCCGGACTATTCCGACCAAAGTCGACTCTTCACCGCCGAGAGTTGGCAACGGTTGAGCGAGGCGCTGCCCATCACGCAGCAGACCGGGGTCCCCTACGAACTAGACCTCGAGATGACACGCCCCGACGGATCACACGGTTGGATGCTGGCCCGAGGCGAAGTTGTGCGAGACGCCACTGGCACCGTCGTCGGGCTGCAGGGCGTGGCGATGGACATCACTGATCGGAGACGCGCGCGTGGTGACCAGCTGGCGGCCGAACAACGACTCCGGATCCTCGCGGAGAACGCCACGGATGTGGTCTGGGAACGGGACTCACAAGGGGTGCTGGTGTGGGTATCCGAATCTGTCGAGGCCATCCTGGGTTGGACGCCATCGGAATTGATCGGTACTCGCGCACAGGACCTTGTTCCGGCCGAGGATCTGGATCTCACCGACGCCAGGATGGCGAAACTCTTCGCCGGACAACCGACTCCGCTGGTTGAGGTGAGAATTCTGACTGCGGCGGGCGCGGTTCGATGGATGGCCCTGCAGTCACGACCGCTGGTCGACTCAGCGGGCAACGTCACCGGCAGCGTGGCCGGGTTGCGCGATGTCCACGACCAAGTCCTGGCGCGGCAGAACCTGGCTGACAGCGAGCGCAGATACCGATTGTTGGCCGAGAACGCCACCGACGCGGTCTTCCTGGTCGACCTGGTGGGGGTGGTCGAGTGGGTGTCCCCCTCCATTAAGGCGGTGTTGGACCTAGACGCGGACCAGGTCGTCGGCACCGACGCAACCGCGCTGGTCCACCCGGACGATCTGGCGCAGTTGAGGTCCGTCCGCGCGTCGGCGGCGGGCGGCACGCCGTCGACCACGTTCGAACTGCGGATGCGCACGGGTAGCGGCGACTACCGATGGGTCTCCGGCAGCACCGGTCCGGTTACCGACCCTGACGGCAACGTGTCAGGTCGAATCACGACCGTGCGGGACGTCCACCAACAAGTGCTCGCACGACAGGCCCTAGCGCGCAGCGAGGAAACGCTCAGACAGGCCATGGAAGGTGCCCGGCAGGGAATGGCGCTGGTCGGGTTGAACGGTCGCTTCCTGATGGCCAACGACGCCCTCTGCCAACAGGTGGGTCTTGAGTGGTCACAACTCGGCGAACTCTCGGAGGACGATCTCAACCCACCCGGCCAATCCTCGCACGTGGAGATTTACACCCAACTCGTCAACGGCGACATCGCCAGCAACGTCCATGAAGGCGCTCTGCGCACACCCGCGGGGAAGCACTCCAGGGTGCTGCACTCCTTGAGTCTGGTCCGCGATTCGCAGGAAGAACCGCTCTACTTCGTGTCCCAGTATCAGGATATCGACGCGCTCTTCACAGCCCGCGAGGCTGCCAAGGCCTCCGAAACTCGATACCGAATGCTCGCCGAGAACGCCACCGACATCGTCTGGCAAGTTTCCGCGCACGGCATTCTGGAGTGGGTGTCGGCATCCGTGGAGTCAGTCCTGGGTTGGTCACCAGACGACCTCCTCGGCAAGGACGTGACCGACCTGGTCCACCCGGACGATCGGTCAACCACCGACCGCGGCAAGGCCCAAATTGCCGCCGGCGCGAAGCCCGACTCCGTCGAAGCCCGGGTCTTGTCGAAGAACGGTGCCTACCGTTGGGTGGCCGTCCGTGGCCGGCCTATCGGCGGTGTCGACGACGAGTTGGCGGGCTACATCGTCGGGATGCGGGATATCGATGACGAGGTCCTCGCCAGGACCGCGCTGTCCCATGCGCTCGCGCACGACCCGCTCACCGGTCTGGCCACCCTGCCCACCGCCATCACCCGGATCGACGAGTTGCTGGCGGAGATACCCGAAGATGGACCCCGATCTTGGGTCGGCGTGCTCTGCATCGGAGTGGACTCGCTGCGCGCCGTGAACGAGGCCATCACCCACTCCGCCGGCGACCTGGTACTGGCAACCCTGGCGACTCGGCTGGCCGACGTGCAGGATGACTCCGATTTGCTGGCCCGCGGATCGGGCGACGAATTCATCGCCATCCTGCCTGGGTTGTCGAGCGGAGCCGATGCTGGCGCCCTCGCCGAACACATCCGACTATCAACCCACGGACCCATCACCATCGGTTCGACGCACTTCGAGCCGACCGTCAGCATCGGCATAGCCACCGGCACCATCGGCAGCCAGGGCGAGGCCCTTGTGCACGACGCATCGCTGGCGATGCATCAGGCGAAGGACAACGGACGGGACCGCTGCGAGTTCTTCCTTGACAGCCTCGCGGAGGAAGCCCAGCATCGAGTCCAGGTCGAGGACGGCGTTCGGGATGGTCTGTTGCGCGGCGAGTTCGTGCCCTGGTTCCAGCCCATCGTCGACCTCGACGATGGCCGCGTCACCGGCTACGAGGCTCTGGTTCGATGGATCAAGAGCGACGGCACGGTGGTGGGTCCCGGCGATTTCCTACCAGTTGCGGAGCGCACGTCGCTGATCGTCGGGTTGGACTTGTCCGTGCTGGCCCAGGCAGCCGCCGCGTTGAGCACCCTGCCAGCGCCGCTGCACGTTGCGGTGAACGTCTCGGCCGCAACGTTGGCGCACCTCGGGTATGCGCGGACGGTGCTGCGCGAGCTGGAGTCGGCGGGCGCAGACCCACAGCGACTCCACCTCGAGTTCACCGAAACCGCCCTGCTCGCCGCCAAGGCGACCTCGAGCATCCGGCAGGACATGTCGCTGTTGGCCGACGCCGGCATCAAGTGGTACGTGGATGATTTCGGCACCGGCTACTCCTCCATTGCCCACCTCCGCGATCTTCCGGTCGCCGGCCTGAAACTGGACCTGTCGTTCACTGCAGGCCTCGGCTCCAGCGATCTGACCTGCGAGCACTTGGCCAAGGCACTCGCCGGCCTCGCCGACGGTCTCGGTCTGGACACCGTCGCAGAAGGGGTGGAAACGCCTCAGCAGGCCGCAATCCTGCGTGCCCTCGGGTGGGAACATGGCCAGGGGTGGCTCTACGGTCGGCCCGCTCCGCTGGAGTGATCGCCGACCCCCCGGAGGCTCCCGGCGGGCTGCTGCGGCATACTTTCCGCTGGTGACGTTGCGTACCCCGTCGGTGTCGATGGAGTCGCTCGACTGCCACGCGGGTGTAGTTCAATGGTAGAACATCAGCTTCCCAAGCTGACAGTGCGAGTTCGATTCTCGTCACCCGCTCCAGGGAAGCCCGAACACACCAACGGGTGTGCAAGGGCCTCGGCGTCGGTGTTGGCCACCAACCAGAGCAGCCCGCTAGGCTTGACGCTGACCCGTGAACCTTGCCCGCATGGTCGGCTATCGGGGACCACCAGCCACCACGGTCAGCGCCGGGTGCCCAATGCGGCCGTAACCGACCTCTCTCAAAAGAGCACCTAGACTGACCTCGTGGCCGCCGCATCTGCAATCTCGAAGGCAGACGTCAACCACCCCGGCTACGACATCAACCTCCCGTCGCGGCTCGGCATAGTCGTGCGATGGGGTGCCGTGCCCACGGAACTCCCCGGAGGTCGTTGGTTCGGCGAGTGGCTCTGTGGGCTCGGTCCTCGAGCACTGGTGGTAAGCCCGAATGGTTACCGGGCCCTGATCGAGCAGGGATCGCGCGTCACCGTGGCGGCACCCGAGTCCTGGCGATCGATCGACGATCCGCGGTGGCTCATCGAGGGCCAGGTTGTGTGGCTTGCGATGGCTCAGCGCAAGACGGTTTGTCTGCACGCCTCGATCGTCGAGCTGAATGGTCGTGCCGTGGGAATAGCGGGCGACTCCGGCGCGGGCAAGTCGACCACGGCGGTCTACCTGGCGGCACACGGACACCGGCTGCTGGTGGACGACGTCGCCCCGGTTGTCAGAGCCGAGTCTGGGAGCGAAGACGGCCGCGTGACAGTGCAGCCTTACCCACGCCGGGTACACCTGACGCGCGCTGCCGCGAACCTCCTGGGCCTGGAATTCGCGGAGTTACTCCCAATGGCAAAGGGTGGTTACAAGGCGTCGCTGGAACCGGCCAATCCCGGCCAAGACGAGGTCCAGGTGGAAGAGTTGTTCTTTCTCGTCTCAACCATCGACGCGACGGACCTGACAATCCAGCATCCGCGGGGCATGACGAAGATGAACTACCTGCACCGGGTTGCGGGATGGAATGGCCTGGCACCGACCATCATGGGCAGCGACCACTACCTGCGCGAACTCGCGGCGCTCGCCGAAAGGATGCCGGTAACAGTTGTCAAACGGCCCGCGAACCGCTCGACGATCGCAGACGTCGCAGCGGTTATCCAAGCCCGACGGCCACGGACCAGTTAGAAGAATGAATGGTTGGATCCGTCGACACCACTGCCCGGAAGTTGGGCGGCGTCGTCCGCGGCCACACTCTTGGCCTTCAACTCAGGCTTCACCCAGGTCTCCTTCATGGATCCCACCGTCTTCTCCGTCGCACGCTCCCCTGAACACACATAACGCTAGCACCGGAATACCGCACCTTGACCTTCCCCGTGGGCGTTCGCCCGGGAAAGGCACTTGTCCGCGGACCGGCTGAACGCCGCGAGGCTGAGAAGTCGGTCTATGGCAATGGTGGTGCGGAAATCCGCCGGGCCACTCGATCCCCACGGTTGCCTCAGCACTCGGGCCCTCATCGCCCCGACGTCGACATGCCCGGCCAGCGCTGGTGTTTCATTCAGCAACGCGACTTCGTCGAGATAGCGGACCGGGTCATTTCGAATCCAGAACCAGTTGTCCCTGGCCTGCCCACCATGTCTACGTCGGAGTCGGATCGCATCCGGTACCCGACCGGCGCCGGCTCGCCGGGCAAACGCCCGCGAAACGCGACCCCGGCGCCATTCGGCCGGGGCAATCCGTGCTGCCAGATCAAGCACCGGGCGTGCACTGAAGGGGTCCGCAGGCATTGCCCGTCCCAGCGCTTCCGGATGCAACGGCGCCGCCAGGCTGTTGGATCTTTGGAAAAGCCAACTAAGGTAGAAGGCGCGGTCAGAACTGTTCGCGAGCCCAGTCGAAGGACGCTCCCCGGCCATGCCCACCAACTCGTCGTAGGGGACGGGCAGCGGACGTCCCCGGCGCCGTGCGCTTCGCATCGGTGCGAGCAGAGTTCGCGCCGCGGAACGGCCGACCGGGCCAAGCAGTTCCCTCAATTCTGGGACGACATCGGAGCCGAAGGTGCGGGCCGCGGCCAGTGGGCGACCGCGACCCAGGTAGTAGGCAGCCGCATAGGCGTGGCCGTAACTGAAGGCGTGGTTGCCACCAGACCCCCAGAAGTGCAGGTCGGCCCCTGCGGCAGCCGCGCGTTCATAGATGTCCGTCATCCACACCTGGTTGCCAGGGTTGAAGGTCGGCAGCCAGGAGACCGCCGAGGCAGCCCGCGCCGCGTCGAGCGGGCGAATCATCGCCTCGTTTCGTACGATGGCGACGCGGACCAGGCCCGGGTAACGCGCCGCCAGGCACTCCGCATACGCGGAGTCGTCGGGGTCCCAGACACCCTCCGAACGCAGCCCTGCCGCCGACAACGGTGCATGGACAAATCCCTCCACGGGGCGATCGGCCTCCGTTTGGAGAGCCAGGGATGCGACCACAAAGGTCGAGTCCAGGCCACCCGAGACCGTCGAAGCCAGGGGTCCAACGCGTCCCATCAAGTCCGCTACAACACCATCGAACGTCTCCAAGTACTGACCGAGCACCCCTGGGCCCGCGAGTTCCGGTTCCCCGCAAGCCTCAGGCCCGCACCATTGGCGCACGACAGGAGCCCGTTCCGACGACCAGACGAGGGTGTCCCCGGCGGCGGCGCGCGTGACCTCCAGGTACGGCGTACGTTCGACGTCGGTGTGGAGTAGCGCGAAGTCTCGGAGGTACTCCTCATTCAAGTGCGTGCGGGCATGACGCGCCGTGACAACGGAACCGGGGTCCGTGGCGAGGATCAGCCTCGGCGCGCGCTCTGCCCCTGGTCGCGCTTCCAGCGGCGGGACCTCCGCGTCCACACTCCAGAACAGGCCACTGGCCAACATGGTTGAACAGGTGGCGGCCAGCGAGCCATCTGGGCGCAGGGCCGCTGCCGCCCACGGCACTTCGACCACGGTGTCGACGGGATCGTCGAACCGCGAGAGACGCCCAACCAGTCGAATCGCCTCGGACTCCGTCAGCAATCCGTAGACGGCACCGACCACGCGTTCACCGTCCCGCACCACGTGAGTGGCCACCCGGACGCTGAGCTCACCCCGGTCCCAGAGAACCACCAGGCCAGCTTGCTGAGATGGCCGCCGAGGAGATGCCGTCATGGCAGAC
>JAUPKM010000240.1 GCA_030837445.1 Actinomycetota bacterium | reverse complement strand
GGCCCTGGCAGCGCAGGAGTGAAACTGGGTCTGTACGGCTATGGCGCGTCGGCGACCCTGGTGCTGCAGGTGGCCCGGTTCTGGGGCTGCGAGGTCAGCGTGATCACGCGGTCCGCGGCAGAGGTCGAACGGGCCTTGGCCGCGGGCGCCGACTGGGCCGGCACGTATGACGAGAAGCCGCCGCTGCTGGACGCGGCGATCACGTTCGCGCCCGCGGGCGACGTGGTGGTGAGCGCGCTGAAGGCGTTGGACAGAGGTGGGATCGTGGCGGTCAACGCCATTCATCTGGACCGCGTTCCGCAGTTCAACTACGACGATCTCTGGTGGGAGAGATCCTTGCGCTCGGTCGCAAACGTGACCCCCGCTGACGTGCGGGAATTCCTCGAACTCGTGCCGCGCGCCGGCGTGGCAACGATCCATGAGGAGCTTCCGCTCACGGAGGCGAATGCCGCGCTCGCCCGGTTGGATGCCGGCGACGTACAGGGATCCCTCGTGCTCGTACCCTGACCCGCACAGGCCTGACCCGCACAGGCCCGACCCGAACTGATCTGATCCCAAGAAGGCGAGGAATGCAGATGCGTGCGATGCAACTGACGGCTGAGGATGGTCCGGAGGCGTTGACACCGGTCGAACTGCCGACCCCGGAGCCGGGACCGGGGGAGTTGTTGCTCGACGTTCGCGCCGCTGGCGTCTCATTTCCCGATGTGCTGTTGAGCCGCGGCCGATACCAACTCAGACCGCCGTTGCCATTCACGCCGGGATCCGAGGTGGCCGGGGTTGTGCTGCAGGCGCCGCCGGGGAGCGGATTCGCCCCGGGCGACAGGGTGGCGGCCTTCGCACTGCTCGGGGGGTTCGCCGAGCGGGCGGTGGTACCTGCGGTCAATGCCTACCTGCTGCCGGACGCGGTCGATTTCGTCCATGGCGCGGCGTTGCCGATGAATTACCTGACGGTGCAGTTCGCGTTGAGTCGACGGGGTCGACTGACCGCGGGCGAGACGGTGTTGGTGCACGGCGCCGCGGGCGGTGTCGGGACAGCGGCGCTGCAGTGGGCGAAGTGGTTGTCCGCTGAGACGATCGCCGTCGTCTCCGATGCTGGCAAGGGCGAGACGGCCAGGTCGGCTGGTGCCGACCATGTGATCGGGGTGGAGAATTTCCGAGAGGAGGCGCGGGCGCTGACCGATGGCCGGGGTGTCGATCTCATCCTCGACCCGGTGGGCGGTGACCGTTTCACCGATTCGCTGCGCACACTCGCGCCGGAGGGTCGACTGCTGGTGGTCGGGTTCACTGCGGGTGAGATCCCGACCGTGCGGGTCAATCGGCTCCTGCTCAACAACCTGGACGTCGTCGGCGTCGCCTGGGGTGCCTTCGCGTTGGGCACGCCAGGCTTCCTGGCGCAACAGTGGGCGGACCTGGACGCGGGCATCGCCCGCGGAGCCCTCGATCCACCGATTGGCGCGGTGCTACCGCTGGCGCGGGCAGGTGATGCCCTCGCGGAGCTGGAGCAGCGCCGCGTGCGCGGCAAGATTGTGCTCGATCTGGAGGCTTAGGCCGCGAGCCGCCCCGGAGTCTGCTGGGGTGTCACTGCCGCGCGAAATCGGCTGCCAGCGCCGCCTCTTCCGGGGTTGGACGGATCCCGGTATACAACTCGAACTGCGCGATCGCCTGGAGCGCTGTCACCTCGCCGCCATCGATCACCTCGATGCCAGCCGCGCGCGAGCGAACGACCAACGGTGTTTCGACCGGCACCGCCACAACGTCCAGCACGGTCCGGACCGAGTCGAGGAGTTCGGCCGGGGCGGGCAGATCGTTGGCGGCCGGACCGCCGGCCATCCCGACCGGAGTCGCATTGACAAGGACGACGGGAGCGAGATCGGTTGTGGCGGGCTGCCACCCGAATCCGATGGCGGCAGCCAGCGACCGACCGGTCTCCGGGTTTCGTGCCACTACGGTGCCACGGTCGAAGCCGTGACTTCGGAGGGCCTGGCCAACGGCCTTTGCCATCCCGCCGGCCCCGAGCAGTACTACCTCGACATCGTTGGGCACCTGATGTTGGGCCAGCAGATCGCGAACTGCCTGGTAGTCGGTGTTGTAGCCGGCGAGCACGTGGTCTGTGTTCACGATGGTGTTCACAGCGCCGATCGCGGTCGCTGCCGGGTCGATTTCGTCGAGTTGCGCCATCACCTCAGTCTTGTACGGCATGGAGACGCCGCAGCCGCGGATGCCTAGCGCACGGATACCGGCAACCGCGGCCGCCAGGTCATCGGTGGTGAACGCCTTGTAGACGTAGTTGAGGCCCAGTTGGGCGTACAGGTGGTTGTGGAATCGGGTGCCGAAGTTGCTCGGGCGAGCTGACAGTGACATGCACAGCAGCGTGTCCCTGTCGATACCTACCGGCCCGGATGCGATCGTGGTCACGGTGGACGAGCGTACCGCTGACCCGGAGAGGAGCTGGGCATGAAACGAAATCGAGGCCCCGGCACCACCGGCACCACCCCGGGCCGCATCCTGCGCGGGGCGACTGTCACTGGCATGGCGGTGCTGGTCACGGTGTCGATCGCCGCATGCGGGCTCACGAGTCAGAACAACCAAACGGCCCCTTCGGCAGCCACCGCCTCGCCTGCAGCGCAGCCCGACGCCGCCAGCTCGCCGCCACCCGCCACCCCGAGCCCGGCCACCGCCTCGCCACTCGCCCCGACCTCCCCAACTGCCGCCACCTCACCACTGGCCTCCCCACCGGCGGCAGCCAAGTCGCCTTCCTCGGCAACTCTGGCGGCGGCACCCTCGTCGGCGGCCGTTCTCGCCGCGCTGCGCGGGGCCGGGGTGAGAGTCGTGGTCGAGGACGGCTGGGATCAGCAATGGGACCTGCCGAGCAGGCAGGCGGACTGGCATCCCGTGGGGGTGATGCTCCATCACACTGGTGCCGCAGTTGGTGGAAATGCGCCCTCCCGCCAGTTCCTGCTGGATTTTGACCAGCCACTCGAGCTGACCCGATATGACGGTCTGACCGGCGGGACACGCGGCGCCAACCTGTTGATCGGGCGGGACGGCACCGTCTATCTGATGCGCACCACGCGTGGTCCGCACGCCGGGACCGGTGGTCCGATGACCCTCGGGGCGGATGAGATCCCGGCGGACAATGGCAATGGTCGCCTCTACGGGATCGAGATTGAGAGTGCCGGGACATCAACTGAGATCCACCCGACCGCCGATTTCATCGACGGGTTCGGAGCCCAGCAAGTCGACGCCACAGCTCGGGTTTCCGCTGCGCTGCTGACGCTGCTGGGTCGCGGGGTCGACCACGTCGTCGATCACAAGGCGTATGCCCCGGGCCGGAAGGTGGACCTTCATGGCTCCATGCTCGACACCTTCAAGGCCCGGATCGCGCCTTACTTGGAACTCGACTCCCGCTCACCCGGCACCGGGGGCTGACCCTCCAGCCAGGCCGTTCCCTCACCTATCTGCGGCGACTCCGATGCGGAGCGCGGCAGCACAACCACCGGGACTTGGGCGGCGTGCACAATCTTGAAGGTCATGTCACCCAGGAATACCCGCCGCAGTAGACCGCTGCGGCCGGACCCGACCACCAACACGTCATCGTCACGCCAGTCGACCTTGGCCATTGCGCTGGCGGCGTCCCAGCCGCGTACGCACTCCATCGTGATGTTCACCCCTGGTGGGCAGTCGGCGATCGCCTCCGACTGCAGTCGGCTGGCTTCGTTCGCCAGACGTTCCAGCATCTCGGACTCGGATTCGCGCGCGATGGGGGTTCCGTAGATTCGGCTGACACGTTCCAGCAGGGTGATCAGATGAACGTCCGCGCCGGCCTGTTGGGCGACCTCGCTGGTGGCCCGCAGCGTCCGGCGGCAATCCTCCGTGCCCTGGTAGGCGAGCACGAACCGGCCGAACCGCGGCGGCGCCCAACTGTGGAAGTCCTGCGGGGCGACCGCAATGGGCACGGTCGAGCCGTGGAACAGCCGGTCGGCAGTGGTGCCGGCGAACATCCGCCGGGCGCGTCCGCCGGAGGCAGAGCCGAGGATGATCGCTCCGGCTGTCAGCGCCTCGGCCAACTCGGCCAGACCGGCGGCGCTGCCCACCTCGCCCGCGCTGAGGTAGCGCGCACCGGCCGGATCGCCGGCCACCTGTCGCGCCCAGCCGAGCACCTGCTCGCCTCGCTCCTTCAGATACCTGCGCCACTCGGCGTCTACTGCGCCACCGGGAAAGTCGAAGGCGGTCGGGAAGATATTGGCGAAGACCAGGTCCGCGCCGATGGTCGTGGCTGCGGCGACACCGAGGGCGACGGCGTCCCAGCTCGATTCGCCCTCGTCCCGGATACCAACTACGAGGGTCTGCATTTCGACCTCCAGGATGCGTCTCGCCGGCGGTGCGGCGAGGAATTGGTTGTAACGAATCGATTACAGCGGCGACGGGTGGGGCAGGTGTGCACTACCGTAGCGGCCACACCACCGAGGAGGCGCGCATGTCTGGAACGCCTACTCCGGTCCGTGACGCTCCGAGCGGTGGAATTCGGCAGATATTCCGAATCAAGAGCCCGGATGCGCTGCTGCTGGAGAGCACCGAATCCGACCAGGACGGCCCGCACCTCAAGCGGTCGATGGGGCTGTTCTCGCTCACTTTGTTCTCGGTCGGGTCGATCATCGGGACCGGCATCTTCATTGTGCTCGGAGTGGCTGTCCCGATGGCCGGTCCGGCGGTCATCTTCAGCTTCATCCTGGCGGCCATCGCGTGTATGTTCTCCGCGCTGTCCTATGCGGAATTGGCCGGCACGATCCCGATCTCGGGATCCTCCTACTCCTACACCTACGCGACCCTCGGGGAGGTTGTCGCCTGGATCGTGGGCTGGTGTCTGATGCTCGAATACGGCCTGGCGATCTCTGCGACGGCGGTGGGCTGGGCGCAGTACCTCAACGCGTTCCTGGTGGACGGGTTCGGCGTCGCTCTGCCGCTCTGGATGTCGAACGGCCCGATGGAGGGCGGGCTGATCAATCTGCCCGCGATTGTGGTGATTGTGCTCTGCGGGGTATTCCTTATTCGAGGTACCTCGGAGTCGGCAAAGGTCAATTCGGCCATGGTGCTGCTCAAGATCGGCATCCTGATCTTCTTCTGCGTGATTGCCTTCTCATCGTTCTCCGCGGGGAACTTCAAACCGTTGTTGCCGCTCGGGATGGTGGGTATCTCGGCTGCTGCCGGGCAGATCTTCTTCTCGTTCATCGGCTTCGACGGCGTGTCGACGGCGGGCGAAGAGGCTAAGAACCCCAAGCGCAATCTGCCGATCGCGATCATTGCCTCGCTGGTGATCGTCACAGCCGTCTACGTATTGGTGGCGGTCGCTGCGATCGGTGCCCAACCCTGGCAAACGTTTGAGGGTCAGGGGTCCGAGGCGGTGCTGGCGACGATCGCGCAGAACGTGACGGGGAGCGCGTGGGCGCCGGTGATCATCGCCCTCGGGGCTGTCATCTCGATCTTCTCAGTGGTATTGGTCACGATGTACGGGCATACCCGGATCCTGTTCGCGATGGGTCGTGACGGACTACTTCCGAAGGTATTCACCCGGGTCAGCCCAAGGACTCAGACGCCGGTCTTCAACACGCTGATCGTGATCGGCATCACGGGTCTGTTGGCGGGGCTGATTCCGCTGGCGAACCTGGCGGAGGCCACCAGTATCGGAACTCTGACCGCCTTCATCGTCGTCAACATCGGCGTGATCGTGTTGCGGCGGACTCGACCTGACCTGCCACGCGGGTTCAAGGTGCCCTGGGGACCGGTCCTGCCGATCATGGGCATCCTGATGAACCTGTACATCATGCGCTACCTGCGGGCCGAGACCTGGGTCATCTTCCTCATCTGGATGGCGCTCGGTCTGGTCATTTATTTCACCTACAGTTTCAAACGCGCACGGCTCCGGTATCACCCCGACGAGATCGGCCGGCATGGGAAGGCCACCTGAGGCGACCCACTCGCGCCGCAGGGCGCGCTCGCCGGAGATCACGACCCCGCCTGATATTAGGTAAGGCAACCCTAATATAGTGATGTGCGGCCGATGAGGTCTCAGTCGAGAAGAAGGTGGCGCAGGTGCTGTCGAACTACCTGATCGGACTCCGGGAGGGGTTGGAAGCGTCCCTGGTTGTCGGGATTCTGATCGCCTACCTGGTGCGGACAGGTAACCGCGAGAAGGTGCGACTGGTCTGGATCGGCGTCGGCCTGGCGGTCGCGCTCTCGCTGGCCTTCGGGGCCGCCCTCACCTTCGGCAGTGCCGCGATGAGCTTCCAGGCGCAGGAGGCCTTCGGCGGCGTGTTGAGCATCGTGGCGGTCGGATTCGTCACCTGGATGGTCTTCTGGATGAAGAGTGCAGCCCGCGGCTTGAAGGGCGAGTTGCACGGCCAGTTGGACAAGGCCCTCGCAGCCGGCGGTTTCGCGCTGGCAGTCGTCGCATTCGTCGCGGTGGTCCGGGAGGGGTTGGAGACAGCCCTATTCCTGTGGGCAGCGGTGAAGGCGACAGGGCAGAACGGGATACCCCTCACAGGTGCCTTGTTGGGTCTGGCGACGGCTGTCGTGCTCGGCTGGTTGATCTACCGAGGCGCGCTGCGATTGAACCTGGCCACCTTCTTCAAGTGGACTGGTGCCGCACTGATTGTTGTCGCTGCCGGGGTACTGGCCTACGGGGTCCATGACCTGCAGGAGGCCGGGCTGCTGCCGGGCCTGAACACCCTCGCCTGGGATGTGTCGGCCCAGATACCGGCATCGAGTTGGTACGGGTCGATCCTGAAGGGGACGGTGAATTTCTCCCCCAAGACCACGTGGCTGGAGGCAGTCGTCTGGCTGTCCTACCTGGTGCCGGTGATGTATCTCTACCTGCGACCTGCCCGCAGCACCGCGGTGCGGCCGACGCCGGTACCGGCGGCACGAGTCTGATGTCCGACCCGAGCTTTTCCCCCAACCCCCAACTTCCCACTCCCAACTCCCAACCCAACTATGGAGGAACTCGACGTGCCCAAGAAGTATGCGATTGCATTGTTGGTGCCCGCGGCCGCGGCGCTGGCCGCGTGTGGATCCAGCGGCAGCTCCAGCGCGAGTGGATCGGCTGCCTCTTCGTCAGCTCCGACGCTGGCCCGCACCTCGGACCTGCAGGTGACGGCGACCGACAGTGCCTGCCAACTCAACGCCTCCACGCTGGCGGCAGGGAAGGTGACAGTGACTGCCACCTCGACTGCCACCGGCGAGACAGAGGTCTACCTGTACGGACAAGAGAACGGCGCATTCAGCAAGATCATGGGCGAGGTCGAGGGTTTGACGTCAGGACTGACGAAGTCCTTCACCGCGGACGTCCCCGCCGGACCCTACGAGGTCAAGTGTGAAACGGGCGGCAAGGAGATACGCGTTCCGGTCACTGCGAATTGACCTGTCGGGTGCGTCGCAACGCTCCGACGCCGACCTTGCCCGCTAGGCTCCGATCGACATCGGGGCGTCGCCCCGTGGAGATTCGGCCCCGCTGGGCCGGGGAGATTGGGGTATCGGGCATGTTCCAGACAACAACTCGCGGGGCGCGTCGTCGGTCCCTGACGGCCGCCTTCGGTGTCGCCGGTCTCGCAGCGGCAGCACTCGCCCTGTCGGGCTGCAGTTCGTCCCTCGACTCGGCGAAGTTGTCGTCCACCATCACGGCGAAAATCAACGAGGTGGCGCCGGGTGCTTCGGTTGCGGTCACCTGCCCTAGCGACGTCAAGGCGGAAAAGGGCGGCACCTTTGACTGCACCGCAGTGGTCGACGGACAGAACGTCAAACTCGTGGTCACCCAGGACGATGATCAGGGCAACGTCTCCTACAAGACGACCGCCAAGTTCATCGCTCTGAACACCATGCAGACGAAGATCAACGAGCAGTTGACCCAGCAGGTCCCCGGCACCTGGCAGACCAGTTGCAAGCCGCAAGGTGTGACCGGCACTGTCTACGTGGCCGAGCCCGGCAGCACCTTCGATTGCACCGTCACCGGCACGACCGAGGGTGGCGAAGAGAAGTCCGAGACCGCGGTTGTGACCGTACCTGCAGACGGCACCGAGGTCACCTGGGAAATCAAGCAGAGCTAGCGATACGCGACTCGCAGCAGCAGGGTGAGCGGGATTCCATGGCTGGTCAGTGGAATCCCGCTCACCCTGCTGGCTTCGACACTGTCGTGTTCGACCTCGGCGGGGTGTTGCTGGGCTGGGAACCGACGGCACTCTTCCAGTCCCTGTTGCCGCCCGGCGCCGACGTGGATCGGTTCCTGGCGGAGACTGAATTCAACTTCTGGAATCTAGAGCACGACCGAGGTGTGCCCTGGCAGGTGGCGGTGGCGTCCGTGCAACGGACGGCGCCCCAACACGCGCAGGTGTTCGGGCTGTACCCGGAGCGTTTCCGGGATGCGCTGGTGGGCGAGATCCCGGGTACGCAGGCAGTGCTCGCCGCGCTGAGAGGCGCGGGTATCCGAATCCTCGGATTGACAAATTTCGGCCGCGGCAATTTCGAGGTGGCACGGCGGGTGTACCCGTGGCTGGACGATTTTGACGGCGTTGTCGTCTCGAGCCATGAGGAACTGGTCAAACCCGACCCGGCTGTCTATCGAGTGCTACTCGATCGGTACGCAGTCGCCGCGGAGCGTGCGGTGTTCGTCGATGATCGACCGGAGAATGTGGCGGCGGCCCAGCGGCTCGGATTCGTCGGCATCGAGTTTCAGTCCGCCGACCAGTTGATGTCGCGACTGTCGGCGCTGGGGCTGCTCTGATGGCCCGCATCCAGCGGCGGAGGTCGGTTCGAGGATCCCGGCAGCTAGGTCGGCTGGGCTAGCGGGGGAGTTCTGCTCGCTGCTTCGGGTCGGCGGCGCAGTGGTCGCGGGCGAGACACGCGCTGTAGCTGAAACCTGCGTCCCGTTCCAGCGCGTGGATATGTCGGCAGGTGAGTTCGGCCTGTCGCGCTTGGCGCTCCAAAGCTGCACCGCGGCGCAGGTGGACCCCGCCGACCGCAGCCACCCCCAGCACGGCCATGATCGCGAGGAACAGCAGCACACTCAATGCCGTTTCCGTCATGGCCGACCTCCTTGTTCCCATCAATGATCGCATCCGGCCGGCCGCTGGTCCAGGTCGATACCCGCGATCCGGCCGCTGTTCGCCAGCAGCATGACCGGCTGCCCTGTCGGCATCCCAACCCCCTACCGCTAGCCGTATGGTCGGACCATGGAGAAATCCGAACTGGGACCGGCCAATGGGTCACTCATGCTGTACACCGGGGTCGAGGGCCGGGCGGCCAGGATGGGTCACTCTTTGGAGTTGGCGGTCGACGATTGGAACGCTGAGGTGACCTTCGCAGGGCGGGAGCCCGAGTCGGTGGTGCTGGCGGCGCGATTGGCGAGCCTCCGGGTTGAGGCCGGTCACGGACTGAAGCCGCTGACGTCCAGCGACGAGCAGACGATCCTGCGGCATGCCCGGGACTGCCTAGGTGCCGATGCGGCCCCGGAGGTGACGTTCGTCAGTACTTCGATCAGCCGCGAGGCGGATTCTGTGGCCATCCAGGGGCAACTGTCGATTGCTGGTCAGACGAGGTCGATTGACGCCACAGTCGCACTGACCGACGAGGACGAACATTGGACGGTGGTGTCGGTGCTTCCGGTCAAGCAGTCCGACTTTGGCGTCACCCCCTACGCGACCATGTTGGGTATGTTGCAGGTGGCTGATGTGGTGCGAGTGGAGGTCCGGGTCGCCATCGGCAAGTAGCTTCGGATGCTGTGGTCCGGCGTCAGGCGTGACTTCAGCGCGGACAGTCGTCGGCGAGATATCCACAGGCGTTACCGGCTACACCAGTGGATGATGCGGGCATCAGCCGTTTGGATGACGTGTTTCCCACAGGTTATCCTCAGTGCGCACGCTGTGTGACGGCACTGATCGGCGCGAATCTCCTCGGAGCCT
>JAUPKM010000239.1 GCA_030837445.1 Actinomycetota bacterium | reverse complement strand
CGACGTCCTCGCCGCTGCGACAGGCATCGAAGGCATCCGGATAGCGGGATCGGTGGATCTGGTCCTGCTGGACCTCGGATTGCCTGATATCGATGGGTTGGAGGTTTGCCGGCGGATCCGGGAGACCTCCGAGGTGCCGATCATCATCGTCACCGCGCGCGGCCAGGAGGCTGACCGGGTGGCCGGGCTCGAACTTGGCGCCGACGACTACGTCGTCAAGCCGTTCTCGATGCGGGAACTGGCGGCTCGGATCAGGGCCAACGTCCGCCGCAATCCGGCACGCAGTTCGGCCATCGAGGTCGGGCCGCTGCAACTGGACAAGGATCAACACACGGCCACCGTGGACGGTGTCGAGCTATCGCTGACGCCGAAGGAATTCGCTTTGCTCGCGGTGTTGGCCGAGGAGCCCGGCCGGGTGGTGCCAAGGACCGAGCTTCACGCCCGCATTTGGGATCCGGTGTGGGTCGGTTCGGGCAAGTCGCTCGACGTCCACGTCGCCACCCTGCGTAAGAAACTGCCGCCGCAGACCCTGGCAATCGAAGCCATCCGCGGAGTGGGTTATCGCCTGGTCCTGCCGTGACGAGACGGATCGCACTGGCGATGGGTGTGCTGTCTGCCGTCTTGGTGGTGGCGCTCTCGATTCCGCTGGTGCTCTTCTTCCGCTCCTCGGAGACCGCCAACCTGCGCCTGGGAATGGAGCGCGATGCGCTGGTGCTCGCCACGGACATGTCGGCGTTACCGACCGCCGCCTGGCCCGCCCGACTCGAGGCCTATCAGCAGGAGACCGGGGCTCTGTTGACTATCGTGAACGGTGCCTCGAAGGTGGTGTTCGATACCGAGGGCGCCAACCCCGGGTCCAACTTCTCCCGGCCTGAGATGGCGCGCGCAATCGCCGGTCAGATCGCGGCCGGGACCCGAGCCTCAGCGACCCTCGGTCAGGAACTGAATTTCGTCGCCGTCCCCATCCAGCACGGCGAGGAGACCATCGGAGCCCTGCGGCTATCGATGCCTGCCAGCCTGGTCGAGTCCAAGGTGCGGCAACTGGAGCTCGGCCTGGTTGCGGCGTTGGTACTGGTGTTGTTGCTCGCGGTGGTGGCCGCCTGGGTCGTCGCGCGGGTGCTCAGCCGGCCGCTGCGCAGACTGGCGGACGGAGCCCGTCGCGTGGGCGCGGACCCCTCGTCCAGGGTGGGCGATGTCGCCGGCACTCCTGAGGTGCAGGACATCGCAGATGCGTTGGACGAGACGGCTTCCCGGCTGCAGGGCTCTATCGAGCGATCCCAAGCGGTCGCCGAAGAAGCGTCACACCACCTGCGGACACCACTTGCGGCGATGCGGCTGCGGATCGAAGCCGTCGCTGACGAAACCGACGGACAGTCTCGGACTGACGCCGAGGCCGCGCTGACCGAAGTTGACAGGTTGACCCGCAGAGTGGACCAAGTGCTGGCGATCGCTACAACCGAGGCCGGAGCGGTCCCGGTGATCGCCGATATCGGACTAGTCGTCGACCGCGATATGGCCGGCTGGCAGACCGTGGCGTCGCAGCGCGGATTCGAACTCCTCTGCACCTACGAGGCCGTACTCGTGACCGAGAGTCCAGGATCGGTGGAACGCACCGTGGACGAGTTGCTCGGCAACGCCTTCACCTACGCCCAATCCAGAGTGGTGCTTGAAGTTCTGTCCGAGAGCGGCTACGGGGTTCTGCGGGTGAGCGACGACGGACCGGGCATACCGGCGGAGGTGCGGGACCTGGTATTCGAACGATTCGCACGCGGTTCAACCGCCCAGCCGGGCGGGACCGGTCTCGGTCTGGCGATGGTTCGAGAGGCCGTTCGAGCGGTGGGCGGTGATGCCACGATCCGATCCTCTGACGCCGGAACCACCGTCGAAGTTCGGTGGCCATTGGCACCGCCGAGCGGTTGACGCCGAGGAGGCTCCCCGGGCTCCGCTGGTACCCTCGGACTCCATGAAGCGTTTCGTGATACCGGTACTGGCCGCCACAGTCGCCGTGCTGGGCGTATCCGCGCAGACCGCCGCCGCGACCGCCGCCAGCTCCCCGACACCCTTGGCAAAGACCACACCGGCCACCAAGCCGTCGTCCGCTACTGCCACAGCGGGGGTGCGACCAGCTGCTGTCAGCTATCCCCCGTTGCGGTTGGAAATCGGTCGCACCCCGGAGGGGCGACAGATCAGGGCTGTGCGGCAGGGCGACCCGAAGGCCACCAAAGTGCTAGTGGTGCTGGGCCAGATGCACGGCAACGAAAGGCAGGCACCGCTCGTCGTGTCGGTGGTGCGGCGGCTGGTCACGAGACCAGGTACCGCAGTCTGGACGATCATGACGATGAACCCCGACGGAGCTGCTCGGGGTTGGCGCTACAACGCCGCCTGGATCGACCTGAACCGAAACTTCCCGACCTCTGGTCGCTACCTCGGAGGCCTGTCCGGCGCTTGGGCTTGGACCCAGCCTGAGACCAGAGCTGTGGCCTGATTCTTGACCAGGCTGCGACCCGATGCCGTCGTCTCCTTCCACCAGCCCTTCAACCTCGTCGATGG
>JAUPKM010000238.1 GCA_030837445.1 Actinomycetota bacterium | reverse complement strand
CTCGGGAAGCGACTCGCGGGCTTGCGTGGTGTCCAAGGCAAAATCCTCCAGATCCCCCGGCGTCGGTTGATGGCCGGACTTAGGACCACACCCTAGGGTGCAAACGGACGAAGTTCACCATGGGGCACGAAGTTTTTCGGGCAAATACCCGCCAGTCGCTGGTCGTGCGCGTCGACCTACTTCTTGGCCGGGTCACCTGAAGTCGATAGAGCGGCGATGAACGCCTCCTGCGGAACTTCGACTCGTCCCACCATTTTCATCCGCTTCTTACCTTCCTTCTGCTTCTCCAGCAGCTTGCGCTTACGACTGATGTCGCCGCCGTAGCACTTGGCGAGCACGTCTTTCCTGATCGCCCTGATGGTCTCGCGGGCGATCACCCGCGACCCGATCGCTGCCTGGATGGGCACCTCGAATTGCTGCCGGGGTATCAACTGACGCAACCGCTCGGTCAACCCGACGCCGTAGCTGTAGGCCTTGTCCCTGTGCACGATGGCACTGAAGGCGTCGACCTTCTCCCCTTGCAGCAGCACATCGACCTTGACCAGGTCGCCGGCCTCTTCCGCCACCGGTTCGTAGTCGAGCGAGGCGTAGCCACGGGTGCGTGACTTCAGCTGGTCGAAGAAGTCGAAGACGATCTCTGCCAGCGGCAGGGTGTAGCGCAATTCCACCCGATCGGCGGACAGGTAGTCCATCCCCAGCATCGTGCCGCGACGTTGCTGGCACAGTTCCATCACCGTGCCGACGAAATCCGAAGGCGCCAAGATCGTTGCGCGGACAACCGGTTCGCGCACTTCGGCGATCTTCCCGCCTGGGAATTCGCTCGGGTTGGTGACCACGTGTTCGGTGCCGTCCTCCATCGTCACCTGATAGACGACGTTGGGTGCTGTCGAGATCAGATCGATACCCGATTCCCGCTCGAGTCGCTCCCGGACGATCTCCAGGTGCAGCAGACCGAGGAAACCGCACCGAAATCCGAACCCGAGCGCCGCCGAGGATTCCGGTTCGAAGACCAGCGACGCATCGTTGAGTTTGAGTTTGTCCAGCGCATCGCGCAGTTCCGGGTAGTCGGACCCGTCGATTGGGAAGAGGCCTGAGAAGACCATCGGCTTGGGGTCCTGGTAACCGCCCAGATCCTGTTCCGCGGGCCGTGAGGTGACCGTCACCGTGTCACCCACCCGCGACTGCCGGACGTCCTTCACCCCGGTGATCAGATAGCCGACTTCGCCAGCCCCGAGGGCCGGGGCGGGGGTGGGCTCGGGACTGATCACTCCCACTTCCAGCACCTCGTGCGCCGCGCCGGTGCTCATCATTACGATCCGTTCCCGGGTGTGCAGCAGTCCGTCGACCACTCGGACATAGGTGACCACGCCGCGATAGGTGTCGTAGACGCTGTCGAAGATCAGCGCCCGTGCGGGTCCGTCCGGATCACCCACCGGCGCGGGGACCGTGCGGACGACTTCGTTCAGAAGTTCGGTGACGCCCGCTCCGGTCTTCGCGCTCACCTGCAGCACGTCTGCGGGGTCGCAGCCGATGATGTGGGCGAGTTCGGCGGCGTACTTGTCCGGTTGCGCGCTGGGCAGGTCGATCTTGTTGAGCACGGGAATGATCTGCAGATCATTCTCCAGCGCCATGTAGAGGTTGGCCAGCGTTTGCGCCTCAATGCCCTGCGCCGCGTCGACCAGCAGCACCGCACCCTCACACGCCGCCAAGGATCGTGACACCTCATAGGAGAAGTCCACATGTCCCGGAGTGTCGATCAGGTTCAGCACATATCCGCGCCCGTCGTCTGCGACATACGGCAACCTGACGGCTTGGGATTTGATCGTGATACCGCGCTCGCGCTCGATATCCATCCGGTCGAGGTACTGGGCGCGCATAGCCCGATCGGTCACGACGCCGGTCAACTGCAGCATGCGATCTGCCAACGTCGACTTCCCGTGATCGATGTGAGCGATGATGCAGAAGTTGCGGATCGATTCCGCGGGGGTGTTCCCGGGGCTCAGGTCGGCGGCGGGAGCAGTCACCGGACCATCGTCCCACGACCACCCCCAACCGGCGCTGCTTGGGCATCGGGTAGACTCTGGCCCTAGTTGCCTGTACCCGCTGTGCCGCTTCGGATCGACTGCGAGCCCGCCGGTGTCAGGTCCATGACGATCAAACCGAAGGAACCAGGACTCCCAGTGGCGAACATCAAGTCGCAGATCAAGCGCAACAAGACCAACGAGAAGCGTCACGAGCGGAACAAGGCCGTGAAGAGCGAGCTGCGCACGGCCATTCGGAACGTCCGCGAGGCCGCTGCCGGTGGCAACGCAGAGGCTCTCACCCAGGCGGCCCGATCCGCCAACCGCGCGCTGGACAAGGCCGCCTCCAAGGGCGTCATCCACAAGAAGCAGGCAGCGAACCGCAAGAGCGCCGTATCAAAGGCGGCCGCCGGCGTCTGACCCGCGAGCATGGTGGGCCAGATGACTAGCCTGGCGCCATGACTAGAGTTCTCGTCCGACGCCCAAGTCCGGATCTGGCACAGGGCCTGATCAGCCACATCGAGCGCCGCCCGCCAGATGTGCAATTGGCATTGCGGCAATGGGACAACTACGTTCAGGCACTCACGGGGGTCGGCTGGCAGGTAGACGAAGTCCCACCAGCTCCGCAGCACCCCGACAGCGTCTTCATCGAGGACACCGTCGTAATCTTTCGCGACCTCGCCGTCATCACCAATCCGGGAGCCTCGGAGCGCAGCGGTGAGACGGCAGGCGTGGAGCGGGCCCTCACCGGGCTGAGTCTGACGCTGCGACACATCACCGCGCCGGCGACCCTCGATGGCGGCGACGTGCTGAAGATCGGCAACCGAATGTACGTCGGCGTGGGAGGCCGAACAAATCCCGCTGCCTGCGACCAGTTGGCCGCGCTACTGCCGGTCGAGGTGATCCCCGTCAGGGTCAGCAAAGTGCTCCACCTGAAGAGCGCGGTCACGGCCCTGCCCGATGGCACCGTGATCGGCTACCCACCGCTGGTCGACGACCCGAACCTGTTCAGCCCGTTCCTGGGAGTGCCGGAGGAATCCGGATCGCACGTGGTGGTGATCGACGACGAGACTGTGCTGATGGCCGCCTCGGCACCTCGCACCCAGGCCATGCTCGAGGGCCGCGGGCTGCGTGTGATCGCCGTGGACATCAGCGAGTTCGAGAAACTCGAGGGATGCGTGACGTGCCTGTCAGTGCGGCTCCGCGACGGGCACTGATAGACGGTCACTACTTGTGTGTACTGCCATCCCCGGCCATTGTGGCGATGGCCTGCTGCAGCACGTACTGCTTCTGCTCGTCGGAGAGCGCCTGATCTGCGTCGAGTCCACCTTTGAGCTGCACGCTCAAGTCCGCGAGTAGCTCGACGGCCTGCGCGATATCGTCACTGGTCCACCGGTGGGCCTGGCGTACCGAGGTACGAGCCATCCATTCAGGAATCCGCAACACCGAAGCAACTTCCGCGGCCGGATTCCCGCCGACCGCCGATTTGGCCAAGGCGAGCCGTCGAAGGTTGCCGGCGACGGCCGTGATCGTCATCAACCCTGCCCGGGTGCCACCTTCCACGAGGGCGAACCGCAGGCTTTCCAACGCCGCCGTCCGGTCCCGGTTCGCGACCGCATCGGCGATTTGGTAGCCCTTCACCTCGACGTGCCCCGAGTAGTACAGCGCCGCCTGCTCCCGCCCCACATGTTTGGACTCGATATCGCTGCTGAGTTGGGAGACAGCCGACGCGAGCCCACGTGGATCGTTGCCGATGGCATCGATTAACAAGGCCATAGTGTCGTCGTCGGCGGTCTTGGCGTGCCCCCGGAACTCTCGTTGGACGAACTCCATCACGCCCTTGCCTTTCAGCGGCTCCGCCTTGACCACCGCCAACGCAAGTTTCTCCAGCCGGACCCGAACCTTGGTCGAGCCTCGACCACCCGCGTGCGCCACCAGCCAGGCGGCCTCGTCGTCTGCCTGGATCTGGTCCAACACCGCATTTCCGGTCCGCTCATCAAGGGACTCGAAATTCCGCAACACGATGGCCGGCCTGCCACCGAACAGGTCTGGTGAGGCGGCGCTAAGGAGTTCGTTCAATAGACCGTCGGTAGCCGCCGAGAGGGGCCTGATCTCGGCATCACGTGAGCGCCAAGAGGATTCGAAAGCCGAGATCGCCCGCTCCGCGAAAAACTCCTGGCCACCCAACACAGCGACGATTCGGGGCGCGTCCGATGCTGACGGCATGACCCCAGCATGTCAGGGCGCCACTGCGCCGGGGTCCGTGGGCGCCGACCTGGTGACGAGCAGGCGACCGTCAACAGGATCGCGGGTAAGGGCAATGTGGCCTCCGATATCCGTGCGCAGAACCTCGGAACCCGCCCGCTGCCAGGCGGCAACAGTGTTACTGGCCGGGTGACCATAGTCGTTGTCACGACCGACCGAAATCACTGCCAGATCAGCTCCAGCCCAGAACGGCAGGCCGGGGTGTTGCCGCCGCGAACCGTGGTGTGGGACCTTCGCGACGTCTACCTGGACGGTCGGCCAGGCAGCCGCGAGCGCGGCCTGCGACTCGACTTCGATATCGCCGCTCAGCAGAAACGTGGTGCTCCTGCCCTGGTAGCTGACCCGCGCCAGTAGGCACAGGCTGGCGTTGTTCGCGGCCGACCCACTGCGGATGATCGTTTCAGGCCACAGCACCTGCCAGGACAACCAGCCCACCTCTGCACGTTCGCCGAAGCCGGGAGGCCGGCTGGACAGTCCACGAGTCCGCAGTTGCGTCACGGTCTTGCGAAAGGTGAGGGCAGGCTCCGAGAGCGGACTCCCGAGAACCGCGGCCGGCCGCCATCGAGCCAGCAGGGCCGACAGGCCACCGACATGATCCTGGTGAAAGTGACTCAGCACCAACGCGTCCAGGTGCTCAATTCCGCTGTACTCAAGACAGCGTCGGGCGGCCTGCGGGTCTGGTGCGCTGTCGATTACGACCCCTGATGCGGGTCCGGTCCGAAGTACGGCGGCGTCACCTTGCCCCACATCACAGAAGACGGCCAGCCAGTCTCGCGGTGCCCGGGCCCCCACCTGTACCGGCGGCCTGACCATCAGCAGCGATGCGGTCACCACCGCAACAGCAATACCGACGCCCACCCGGGGATGACGCCGCATCACCACCAGGATCGACGTAGCCACCAGCACCGCGGTTGCGGTGACCACGGCGCTGCTCGCGACCGCGATACCGCTGACAGGTGCCGACACCACGAAGTCGACGACGCCGAGGATCCAGCCTGCGGGCAGTCCGACGAGGTCGCCGACCGCCGCCGCTGCGGCGGGGCTGACCGCGGCAACGGCGGCCACCGCCAGCCCCACCGTCGTGATGATCGGGACGGCGGGTGCGGCCAGCAGGTTGGCAGCGGCCGACACAATCGAGATGCCTTGGCCGTAGCTCAGCAACAGCGGCGCAGTCGCCAGTTGCGCTGAGACTGTGACCATCACCAGGCCGAGCACCGCCACCACCGGACCGGCGATCCTCAGCGGCCACCGACTGGTGAGCGCCGTGGCCGCCCGTGCGGCCGTCGGCGCTACTACGACGAGCCCGGCCGTTGCAGCACAGGAGAGCGCGAATCCCCGTGACAGGCTGAGGTACGGATCGATGATTAACAGCGCGGTTGCCGTGAACAGCAGGGCCGCAATGCCGGTACCGCCGCCGACGACGACGCCGACCATCGCCACTGCCGCCATCACCGCAGCCCGCAGAACACTCGGCTCGAACCCCACCAGCAGCACGTAGCATCCGATTCCGGCGGCGACCAGCGTCAGACCGAGTCTTCTGGCTGGCAGCAGGATCCGTCCCAACAGCGCGGCGATCGCCGCGACGATGGCGATGTTCGCACCGCTGACCGCGGTCAGATGACTCAGCCCAACTGCCCGCAGATCGTCGGCGGTTGAGTCCGGAAGTCCGGAGTCGTCGCCCAGCACCATCCCCAGGGCCAGTTCCCGCTGCGCCACCGGCTCATCCGCCAGTGCCGCCCGGAATCGAGTGCGGAGCCACCTCCCGGGGTCGGAACCGGCGCCGGTCTTCGTTACTGGACCAACGGCCGTCAGCCGGGCAGCGCGACCAGGACTTCCACTCGACACCCGCGCCTCGAATTTGACGGTGTCGCCGACGTCGATATCCGCAGCCGGCACCAGAATGTCGACCGGCGCACGCAGGCGATAACCAACATTCGTATCAGCGGCGTTCTGCACGACGGCGGAGGCCCGCATGAGTCCCGTCGGATCGCCGCCACTTTGCTGCCAGGTATCTGGGCCTGGCAGCCGCCGAGGTGCCGTCTGCAGGGTCACGTCCGCCACGATCCGAGCTCGGTGGTCGACCCAGCCAGCCCATGGTTCGCCACTCAGTTGGGCGAGCCGCGGCGCAGACACCAACCCGGCCACTATCGCTGCCAGGCCGATCAGCAACAGGCTGCCGCCCACAAGCGGACGGCCGCACCTGCGTCCGATGGCACCGGTGAACGCCATAACCGAGCCGACGATTCCGACGGCGATGACCCCCCACGGCGCAGCTCCGGCCGGAGCGTTCGGTAGCGATCCGTGTCCGGCAAGCAGGAACACATTTGTGACCCAGACCGTGACCGCGACGGGCAGCAGTCGCCAAGAACGCAACGTCCTCGAACTCTGTGGGGTCACACCCGGACCCGGTCGCGTAGGTTCGCGAGCGTCGCCTCCCCAATCCCCGGCACGTCGAGCAGTTGCTCCACCGAGCGGAACGGTCCATGTCGGCTGCGATACTCAATCACCTTCGCTGCCGTGGCCGGACCTATCCGTGGCAAGGTGTCCAACTGCTCGGCGGTCGCTTGGTTCAGATCCACGACCCCGGCCGCAGTTGGCGCACCACCACTTCCGCCGGCGGAATCGGAGCCGCCACCGGTTGACCCGGAGCCGCCACCGGTGGCCGCCGGTTCGGCAACCACGCCGATGGCAACCTGCTCACCGTCGACCAGCCGCCGGGCCAGATTGATACCGGTCAGCGCGGTCCCCGGAAGCAGTCCACCAGCCGCAGCCACCGCCTGGGCCAGCCGAGCACCGGCCGGCAACGAGACCACACCCGGGTGTCGCACCTTGCCGACCAGGTGTACGACCACTCGCGGTTGGGCCAGTGGGCTCTGCCCGGCAGCCGAGGACTCGACGGCGACCCCGGGATCGAGTACCCGCAACCGGGCAGCGTCGGTCGGCTCCGGCGCTCCTCGCCACCAGACGACAGCGGTGAGGACGATTGCCGCAACGGCAAGGCCGACCAGCAGCCACCACGGCCGGCCGCGGCCAAGCCGCGCTGCCGCCCGCACGGCCGAGAACTCCGGGCCGGCGCGTCCCGCTGCCCGGAGGTCCAGCACCTCGGGCAGGGCCGCGGGACCACGACCTCCGACTACCTCGTCATCAGCGTCGGCATCGTGCCCGCGCCAAGGCCCGGGCGCCTCCCGCCGTTGACGCAACGACGCCGCCAGCCGATGGCGACTGAGGTCACCCTGCGCACCACCCATGACCCGAACCTAGAAGCGTCCGGCGGCCTCGACCAGCTGTCAGGAGTCAGTTGTGGAAAAGCCGTCCCCGTCCCCGTCCCCGGTCGGCGCGGGACCTGCCTGCGACGCCCCGTTGGCGGGACCGCGGCGGGCGGCCAGCGCATCACTGATCGCCGCCCGGATGTTCAGTTGGTGCCGAATCACGATCACCAATGCCATTGCGACCGCAAAGGCGGTCTCCTGCCAGGAGTCATTAAGCAGCATGGCAGTCGGGATGAGGGTGAGCGCGCCGGCGACACTGGCCAACCCCATCCGCTTGCTGACTCCGAACGCCAGCGCGGCGACCAGCAATACCGGAATCAGCCAGATCGGGTTCGTCCCGAGGATGGCCCCACCGGCGGTGGCGACCCCCTTGCCGCCGCGGAATCCGAGAAAGGGCGAGGTGACGTGACCGAGGAAGGCCGCGAAACCCGCCAACAGCCCGTAGTCGGCGCCTAACAGCAAACCTGCCAGCAGCGCCGGCACGAACCCCTTGAGGACATCCAACAACCCCACCAGGATGCCAGTCCGCCGGCCCAGCACCCGGCCGGCGTTGGTGGCGCCCGGGTTTCCGGAACCGGCCGTCCGCAGATTCACACCTCGCAGCCGCGCGATGATGGCAGCAGGGTTGATCGCCCCGATGAAGTATCCGACCAGGAAGGTCGCGACTGCGGTCAGAATCACGCGGCCACAGCGCTCCCGCGGCGCTGCCGACTCACGGCTTCGGCGCCACGCACACGCACACCATCCCGGGGCCCACGTGTGCTCCCACTACCGCCCCAACTTCGCTGACACCGATCTTCGTGCCCGAGAGTCTGCCGCTCAGGTCGGCGGCCAACGATCGCGCGCGATCCTCCGACGCCAGGTGCTGTACGGCGACGTCGACCTGTCGCCCCGCCGCCTTCTCAAGCACCAACTCCTGCAGTCGGGCGAGTGCCCTGGAGGCGGTCCGAGCCTTCTCCAGCGGAGCGACTTCGCCGTTGACCAACTGCAACAGGGGCTTCACCCTCAGAGCTGTACCCAGTGCCGCTGAGGCACCACCGATCCGCCCACCGCGCCGAAGGAACTCCAACGTGTCGACGTAGAACAGCACCGTCGCACCGGCGGATACCCGCTCGGCGACCTCGACCACTTCGGCGAGCGCATCGCCATTGCGCGCCGACCGGGCGGCCGCCAGCGCGACAAAGCCAAGCCCCATCCCGACACTTCCCGAGTCGATCACTCGGACCGGAATCGGCGACTCCCGGGCTGCCAACATGGCGGACTCATAGGTCCCGCTCATGTGCGCGGACAGGTGCACGCTCACGACACCGGTGGCGCCCGCCTCGGCCGCGGCGGTATAGGCGGTCAGGAACTCGGCCGGGGTGGGTCGCGAAGTGGTGATCACCTTCCACTCCCGGAGCGCCTCCGCGACCTGCGCCGGGTGAATCTCCGTGCCTTCCTGATAACTCCGGCCGGCCACGATCACCTGCAGTCGGACAAGCCCGATCCCGTTCTCCTCGACCAACTCATCAGGCAGGTAGGCGGTCGAATCTGTCACAACGGCGGTCTCCGACATGGCCGACAGCCTAAGGCGTATCCCCGGCCGGGTTCCCGGCTGGAACGACATTGACCAACCGCGGCGGTCGGACGATCATCCGGGCGGGGGCGCGACCGGCCAACGACCGGATGATGCTCTGGTCGGCCAATACCAACGCCTCGAGTTCGTCGGCGCCGATATCGGGCGACACCTCAAGTCGTGCCTTGACCTTGCCCGCCACCTGTACGACGCACGTGACGGTCTGCTGGACGAGAAGCGCCGGATCCACAACAGGCCAGCCGGCCCGTGCCACGGATGGCTGATGTCCCAGCCTGGACCACATGTCTTCGGCCGTGTACGGGGCCACCAGCGACAGTAGGATCGCGACCGCCTCAGCCGCCTCCCGAACGGCGGGGTCGGCGCCTCCCGGACCGACATCTATCGCCTTCCGGGCGGCATTGACGATCTCCATCGCCTTGGCCACGGCGACATTGAAGCGGTAGATCTCGATCGCCTGCTGGGCCTCCTGCACCAATCGGTGCGTCACCCTACGAAGGGATTCCTCACCTGCGGCCGGATCGGTACCGGGACGACTCGTCACATCACCGGCGAGCCGCCATGCTCGCGCCAGGAACTTCTTCGCCCCAGCCGGAGAGACTTCAGCCCAATCGATATCGTCCTCGGGCGGACCGGCGAACACCATCGTCAACCTGATCGCGTCCACCCCGTGGCTGGCCAACTCATCGGAAAGTCGGACCAGATTCCCGCGAGATTTGCTCATCGCCGAACCGTCCATCACCACCATGCCCTGGTTCAGCAGCCGGGTGAACGGCTCCTTGAATTCAACCATTCCCAGGTCATGCAGGACCTTGGTGAAGAACCGGGCGTAGAGCAGGTGCAGAATCGCGTGCGTCACGCCGCCGACGTACTGATCGACCGGGGCCCATCGAGCCGCCTCGGCCGGATCGAACGGTCCGTCGTCCTTCCGGGGGTTCAGGAATCGCAGGAAGTACCAGGACGAATCGACGAACGTGTCCATCGTGTCGGGATCCCGCCGACCCGGCCCGCCGCAGCGAGGGCAGGGCACTTCGGCCCAGGCCGCAGCCGCACCCAGCGGTGAGCTACCTCGCGGTTGCAGATCCAGACCCTCACTGCCGGGCAGTCGCACCGGCAACTCTGACACCGGCACCGGCACCTCACCGCAGGCGGCGCAATGCACGATCGGGATCGGGGTACCCCAGTAGCGCTGCCGGGAGATGAGCCAATCCCGCAGCCGATAGTTCACGGCCGCGCGGCCCGTACCCCGCTCGGCGAGCAGGTCGACCATCGCTGCGATCGCGTCATCCTTGCCGAGCCCGTTCAGCGGCCCGGAGTTCACGAGCAGGCCGTCATCTGCGGTGGCAACGCCGGTGACAGCCGGATCTGTGTCGGATGCCACGACCACCCGCACCGGCAGATCGAAGGCGTTGGCGAAATCGAGATCCCGCTGATCGTGTGCCGGCACCGCCATGATCGCGCCGGTGCCGTAGTCGCTGAGGACGTAGTCGCTCGCGTAGACCGGGATTCGTTCACCGTTGACGGGGTTCACCGCGAACCGATGCAGGAATACCCCGGTCTTGGGCCGGTCGCTGGCCAGCCGCTCGATTTCGGTGGCAGACTTCACCGAGTTCAGGTACCCCACGAATTCTGATTCGGCCGGTGTCCCCGCCGCCAACTCAGCCGCCAACTCGCTATCAGCCGCCACCACGAAGAAAGTGGCACCGAACAGCGTGTCCGGTCGGGTCGTGTACACCGTGACCGGCTCGGCTCGGCCCTCGATAACGAACTCCACCTCGGCCCCGGCGGATCGGCCGATCCAGTTGCGCTGCATCAGCAGCACCTTCTCCGGCCAGGTATCGGCCAACTCCGCCATATCGTCGAGCAACCGGTCGGCGTAGTCGGTGATCCGCAGGTACCACTGTGTCAACTTGCGTTTGGTCACCGGAGTGTCACAACGTTCGCAGCGGCCGTCCACCACCTGCTCGTTGGCCAGAACGGTCTGATCATTGGGACACCAGTTGACGTTGGAGGCCTTTCGATAGGCCAACCCACGGTCGTACAACTGCAGGAACAGCCACTGGTTCCAGTGGTAGTACTCCGGATCGCAGGTGTTCAGCGTCCGATCCCAGTCGAACGAGCAGCCGTAGCGGCGCATCGAGGCCCGCTGGGTGGCGATGTTCTCATAGGTCCAGGCCGCAGGATCGACACTTCGTTTGATGGCGGCGTTCTCGGCGGGCAGCCCGAAGGCGTCCCAACCGATCGGGTGCAGCACGTTGAATCCTCGCTG
>JAUPKM010000237.1 GCA_030837445.1 Actinomycetota bacterium | reverse complement strand
GACGAGATGCCTACCAGGAGGCCCTCCTCGCGGGCCAGCCTCCGCGCCATGGTGAAGGCGTCCTCGTTGCCGACCGGAATGATCTCGTCGACCAGTTCGGTCTGCAGCACCGGTGGGACGAAGCCGGCCCCGATGCCCTGGATCGGGTGCGGACCTTTCTGACCCCCCGAGAGCACCGGCGAGGCGGCCGGTTCGACGGCGACGAATTGCACCGACGGTTTGCGCTCCTTGATCGCTTCGGCAACCCCGGTGATCGTGCCCCCGGTCCCGACCCCGCCGACGAAGATGTCGATCTGGCCGTCGGTGTCGTTCCAGATCTCCTGGGCGGTGGTCACCCGGTGGACCGCCGGGTTGGCGGGGTTCTCGAACTGCTGGGGAATGAAGTAGCGCTGATCGGTCTTTGCCAGTGCCTCAGCCTTGGCGATGGCACCCGCCATCCCTTCGGCACCCGGTGTCAGGATCAATTCGGCACCGTAGGCGCGCAGCAGAATCCGGCGCTCGATACTCATGGTCTCGGGCATGGTCAGGACGCACCTGTAGCCGCGGGCCGCGCATACCATCGCCAACGCGATACCGGTGTTTCCACTGGTCGGCTCCAGGATGATCGTGTCGGCGTTGATCAGTCCCGCCTGCTCGGCGGCATCGATCATCGCCACCCCGATGCGATCCTTGACGCTGGCCGCCGGGTTGAAGGACTCCAGTTTGGCAACGACCTCGGCCCCTGCTCCGTCGGTGACTCTCCGGAGGCGGACGAGGGGAGTGTTTCCGGTCAGTTCGGTGATGTCGTTGGCGATCCTGCTCATATGGTCATTCTCCCCTTGGTCAACCGCCGCAACCGTGCCGCCCCGCACCACGGTCGGAGATCGGCCCAGTCGGCGGACCGCCGGCGGCGATTCGTCGGACCGCGTCGAGGAAGACGTCGATCTCGTCGACGGTGTTGTAGAACGCGAACGACGGTCGAACCGTCTGTTCCACACCCATGCGGCGCAGGATCGGCTGGGCGCAGTGGTGACCGGCGCGCACCGCGATGCCCTCGGCGTTGAGCGCCTTACCGACCTCGATCGGCTCATGGCCGGCCAGCACGAATGACAGCACGCTGGCCTTATCGTCCGCCGTACCGATGAGGCGCACGCCGGGGATCGCTGCCAGCCGAGGTGTGGCGTACTCCAGTAGGGCGTGTTCGTAGGCCGCGATCCGGTCGATGCCCACCTTCTCGACGTAGCGCAGTGCCGCACCCAGTCCCACCGCGTCGGCGATGTTTCCGGTGCCGGCTTCGTACTTGTTGGGCGGACCCTGGAATATCGATCGCTCGATCGTGACGTCGGCGATCATGTTGCCGCCTCCCTGCCAGGGTGGCGTCTCGGCCATCACCTCGTCGGTCATGTAGACCACACCGATCCCGGTGGGGCCGAAGATCTTGTGGCCTGAGAAGACGAAGAAGTCGGCACCTGTCTTGGATACGTCGACGCCGATGTGCGGGATGGATTGCGCAGCGTCGATGAGAACCCTTGCTCCGTAGCGGTGGCCGATCTCGACGATCTTCTCCACCGGGTTGACAGTTCCCAGAGCATTGGACACCTGGGTGGCCGACACCAGCTTGGTCCTCGGCCCGAGGAGATCCTCGAACTCCTGTAACAGCAGGTTGCCGGCGTCGTCGACCGGTGCGACCTTCAGCACTGCACCGGTCTTCTTCGAGATCATCTGCCAGGGAACGATGTTCGCGTGGTGCTCGAGGTGAGTGATGACGATTTCGTCGCCCGGTCCGAGATTCTTGGCGCCCCAAGACTGGGCGACGAGGTTGATCGCCTCCGTTGTCCCGCGGACGAAAATGATGTTCTCGCTCTTCGGGGCGCCGATGAAACGCCGGACGGTGTCCCGGGCTTCCTCATAGGCGTCGGTGGCTCGGGCCGCCAGTTCGTGTGCCGCCCGGTGGATATTGGAGTTCTCGTGGGCGTAGAAGTAGGAAATTCGGTCGATGACGGCCTGCGGCTTCTGGGTGGTGGCCGCGTTATCGAACCAGATCAGCGGCTTGCCGTTGACCGTCTCACGCAGGATCGGGAAATCCGCGCGGATGGCGTGCACATCGAAGATCTCGTGCGAGTCGGCGACCTGCGGAACCGGCCCGGGCACCAATGCAGGTGCGGCCGCGGCGAAGCTGTCATTCGGCGCTGAGGGCACCGCCGGGGCCGGGGAAGCCAACACGCCGGGAATCGTCGGAACGATCCCGGTCGGAATCGCGAAGTGCTCGAACGCGGTCGGTGAATAGCCTACGGTGACGGCCGGTCGGGTTTCGAGGCCCGCCGCGGTGGTGGCGACGGAGCGTGCCGATGTGGTGTCCGGTACCGAACCACGGGGAGCCGGCGGCACCGATTGGGGCGGACTGTCATTGCCGGGCCGGAATCCGGCCGCGAAGAACTGGGTTGCCAGGGCGGCCAATTCGTCTTCGCTGATCGGCAGCTCGCCGCTCACTTGTACTCGTGGTACTGGTCGACCGAAGCCCCCTCGAGAACGGCCAGTGCATCATCGGTGAGCACGGCCAGCGAGGAGTACAGCGTCACCAGGTAGGAGGCGATACCGGAGCGGTCGATGCCGGTGAACCGAACCGACAGCCCCGGCGCCTGCTCGCCGACCAGGCCGGGCTGGAAGAGACCCACGACACCCTGACGCTCCTCACCGGTGCGAACCAGGATGAACTTGGTCTTGCCCTTCTCCACCGGAACCTTGTCGCTGGGGATGATCGGGATTCCGCGCCACGTGATGAACTGGGCGCCGAACAGGTTGACCACGACCGGCGGCACCCCGCGGTAGGTGCATTCCCGACCGAACGCGGCGACGCCGAGCGGGTTGGTCAGGAAGAAGGCCGGGGCTTTCCAGACCTTGGTCAGCAGCCCGTCCAGGTCGTCGGGCGTCGGAGCGCCACTGAGGGTTGTGATCGTCTGTTCGGGAGTGGCCTGCGACAACAGCCCGTATTCCGGGTTGTTGATCAGTTCGGACTCCTGGCGTTCCTTGATGGTTTCGATAGTCAGCCGCAACTGCTGGGCGACCTGATCATGGGGGCTGGAGTACAGGTCGGACACACGGGTGTGCACATCGAGCAGGGTCGAGATGGCCCGCAGGGTGACCTCGCGCGGGCTGGTTTGGTAGTCCACGTAGGTCTGCGGCAGCGGGTTCTCGATGTCCTCGCCGCCGACCTCGGCGTGGATCGCAACGCGCTCCGGGTTGACGACTCGGTTGATTCGGTAGATGCCGGCTTCGACGGGAACCCAGCTCAGCAGGTGCAGCAGAAACCGCGGGGTGATG
>JAUPKM010000236.1 GCA_030837445.1 Actinomycetota bacterium | reverse complement strand
GCGGCCACCGCCGCCAACAGTGCTGGCCCCGGCGGCAACCCCATCAGATCCCGCACCGGCGACGACAGTCGGACGTCGGCCCACTGCGCCGACACCCACCCCGGACACCACTCCAACCACCACAACGACAGCAACCGCGCCAACCCCGACTCCCACACCCCGCCCGACACCGACACCTCCACACCCTCGGCCTCCGGATTCGCCTCCTCAGCGGCGGCATCCGCCTCGGCCTCCCACTCGGCGGCATCGGCATCGGCCTGCGCGTCGGCGTCGGCGTCCGCCTCGGTAGCAGCGGCGGCGGGCCACACCCCGAAGTCCCGCCACACCTCGACCACGACCGGCCCACACTTCGACGACCGTTCCATACTGTTCACCCCCCAAGGCAACCAACCGAACGAACCTGCATTTCCGAAACAAGCCTGCATCACCGAATGAAGCCGCTCACTCGAACTTACGTTCTAAGGATACTTCGCACCACCGACAAAACAGGACGGCGTCGATGCGCCCTTGCAAAAATGTGGACGAAAGGCGGCCGCGCTGACAGAGCCACCGATCAAATCCTCATGCAAGCGGCAGGCCTCCCCACGACAGGCCGGTGCAGGGATTAGCCGGTGCGGGAACTAGTTGGCGTGATTGGTGGTCGGGAGCTCCGCCGCAACCTTGTCGTAGTCGTCGATTGCCGGGTGATTGCGTCCCATGGGTCCGGCGGCCATGGCGGTCAGTAGGTTCGCCGTCACCTTCTGCGCGAAGTCGCTACTCGCCTGGGTCAGACCTTGATCGGGCCGGACCCCGTCCAGCGCCCGCGTCCAACTCATGGTGCCGGCCGCGAACACCCCGGCGCCTGAAGGGACTGTGTAGTAGGCAACGGTCGAGTAGGAGGTGGTGTCGCCACACTTTACGCTGGAGATAGCCGGTACTTCGATGGGCCGCGGGGTGCCGGGAATCGCGAACACCCGGTCAGACTCGTTTCCCACCAGCCCCGGCAGTTCGGTGCCCCGGGCTACTCCGGTCCCCTCGAACAGGAAGAAGCCGGGAGTGACGATCCGCATCGCGCCCGCAGAGGGATAGCAGTCGTAGAAATTCCCCAGCACCGTATTCTCGCCGGCGGCTTCGGGACTATCCCGCCAGCGGACAGTGGTCTCCCGGGAATCCTGCACCGGATCCAGCACGGCGCTCTTGTACCCCACCAAGAGTCGAGCGCCGGCAGCGTCCTCGAGTCGCACCCTCCAATAGCCCGCATTGGCCCCGAGGAACGCCAGGTTCGTGCCCGCGTCGCGTGCCTTCACCAGCGCGTCTCGATAGGGAATCGGCCAGTATTCGTCGTGACCGTTGGACACCACCCCCAGGGCACCTTCCAGCAGTCCGGGGTCGTCCGCGATATCGCTGACAGCCGCATAGGCCAATGGCACGCCGGACTTCTCGGCGGCCATCACGATCGGAAAGTCGAAGTCGTACCAGATATCCCAGTCCGCGGCCGAATAGGGCCGCTGGAAACTCGCCGCGTAGGCCCGATCCTCGAAGCCGCCGGGGCCCTTGTACAGACTTCGACCTCCCCACGTGTTGTACGCCTGCCAGGTGGTGTCGCCAGCCACCAGCACGATCTTCCCGCGGGTGTCTGTCGACCGCACCAACAGCGGGACGTTGCGCTTCTTGCCGCCGGCGGACACTTGCACGAAGTAGAAACCCGGGGTCCAACCGTCAGTGGCCACAGTCGAAGTCTTCGGCCAGTTCGCACTGACTGCACGGGTGGCGGAGTCCGTGACCGTCGCCTGCTGACGGGCAGCGGGGATCCTGTCCGCGCGGTAGACCTCGGTGCCGCCGCCGGGGTAGTCCCCGAGCCGGTAGGCCGCAACCGAAACCGGCCCCGCCGCTGACACGTAGAGCTCCAGCGGCTCGCCCGCCGCGACGCTTGTAGTGGCAGTGAAAGCTTCCACCTCAGCGTCGGTTGCCGCAGCATCGGGCGGCACAATCCACGCGGTTGTGCCAACCGGTGACGGGCTGGGTCGCTGCTTGGACGTCGGCGAAGCAGCAGCCGCCGACGTCGACGACGACCGCGACGACTGGTCGCCACCCCCGCAGCCAGCCACTAGCCCCATCGCCAACACTGCCGCCAGTAGCAGCCGCCCTCGTGGAGCAACCGAACTCATTCGCACACCTCCTCGATCCCCCGGACGATGCCCGGACCCGGGTCGCCATCGGTCCCGGCGGCACCCGCATCCGGCCCGACATGCCGGGGCAGCATCCGACCCGCGGAAATCCCAGCTACCACCACCAACAGCGCCGCCGCGGCCGAACTCACTGCCAGTCCGACTGTGAACGAGCGCTGGCCTAGCTCAAGGAGCGCATCGCCCACCGCCGCCGGCAATTGCACCAGCAGGTCTGGGATGTTGGACAACGAGTCCTTCGCCAGAGCAGCCAAATCCGGTGGAACGCCCCCTGTCACCTCGAGACCGCCGCGGTAGACCAGCGTCAACACGCTGCCGAGCAGAGCAATTCCGAGGGCGCTGCCAAGCTCAAACGCTGTTTCGGAGATACCGCCAGCCGCTCCGGTGCGATCCGCCGGCGCCGACGAAATGACCTGGTCGGACGCGACCGTCACTACCGATCCGAACCCGTAACCCACCATCATCATCGGAAGTATGAACCAGGGATAGTCCCGTCCCGCGGCCAGGGCGAGGAATCCCAATCCCGCCGCCGTGCACCACAGCCCAGACAGCAGCACGGCCCTAGGACCCACCCGGTGACTCAGCCGAGCTGCGATGGGCGCCACCACCAGCGACACCAGGGATACCGGCAACAGGGCCAAGCCGGCCTGCAGCGGTGAGAACTCGGCGACGAACTGAAAGTACAGCGCGAGGAAGAACAGCAAGCCGGTCGCGGCGAACACCATCACGAACTCTGCCAGCACCGACCCTGCAAACAGCGGTATCCGAAAGAGGGACGTGTCTAGCAATGGCACCGGCAAGCGACGCTGCCGGAGCATGAAAGCGGCCAGCAGCGGCACGCCGACGGCCAGCGCCAGCCATGGCGAGGGCGACGCCCAGCCACCCCGAGCCAACTCTTTGATCGCGAACACCAATGCGAGGATCCCAACGATGGAGAGTGCAACAGAGGGCAGATCGATCGGTTGCGCGGCATCCCCCCTGCTCTCCGGCAACGCCCATATCCCGACCACCAGGATGAAGATCACGACCGGCACGTTGATCAGAAAGACGGACCCCCAAGAGAAGTGCTCCAGCAGCACTCCGGCCACGAACGGGCCGATGGCCGCTCCGGCGGAGCCGGTCGAACTCCAGATGCCGACGGCCAGCGTTCGCTGTCGACTCTCGGTGAAGACGGCTCGTATCAACGCCAGCGTCGACGGCATCAGGGCCGCCCCGGCGATCCCCTGGACCGCGCGGGCAGCGATGAGTAGTTCGGCCGAAGGAGCGTAGGCAGCCACCACCGACATCGCACCGAAGCCGACCACGCCGAACATCAGCAGCCGCTTGCGACCGACACGATCGCCCAAGTTTCCCGCCGTCACCAGCAGGCCGGCGAGCATGAACGAGTAGATGTCGGAGATCCATAGGATTTGCGTGTAGCTGGGCTGCAGATCCTCGGCCAGCGATGGCACCGCCACCGCAAGTACCGTGCCGTCCACCGCCACCAGGAACACCGCTGCCGCGAGCGCGGACAGGGCTGCAATCTGGCGGCGCGTCATGGTTTCCACCGAGCCGGCGGCCTCAGTCCAAGGCAGGTGCTCATGTCACGCGCCGGAAGATCAGGTCGGTGCTGGGCCGGCCCTCGGCCAGCGCCGTGGTTTCGAATTTGGTCATCGGCCGCCAGTCGACCCTGCCGGTGGTCCACTCCGGTCGAAGATCGGGATGAGCTGCCAACACGGCGAACATGACCTCTGCGTACTCGGTGACGTCGGTTGCGCAGTGGATCGTGCCGCCGATCGCCAACCGGGAGACGGCCAACGACACGAAATCCGTCCGCAGCAGGCGCCGCTTGTGGTGCCTCATCTTCGGCCACGGGTCCGGAAACCAGATCCGGATCCCCGCCAATGCAGCGACCGGCACCTGCTCGCGAAGGGCCGCGACGGCATCGCCGCGGTGGATTCGGAGGTTGGTCAGGCCCGCACGGTCAGCCGCCCGGATCGTGGCCGCCACCCCGCGCAGGTG
>JAUPKM010000235.1 GCA_030837445.1 Actinomycetota bacterium | reverse complement strand
GGTCTTGATGATCTCGAACGCCGGCCGCACGGTGTGCGCGGTGGTGTGCGCCGCGCCGGAAACCATACCGTCCACGAAGCCGTTCTGAACCAGCATGGTGCCGAAATAGGAGACGTCGTGCATGATCTCCCGCGCCTGCTCGATGTTGATGCCCTTGGCTTTCCGGAGCTCGGCGTACTGCTCGGCGAACGACTCACACAGATCGCTGGCGCGCGGGTTGATCACCGTCACCCCGGTCAGGTCCACACCCAGTTCCGCCGCGCGGGAACGCACCCGGGACTCGTCGCCGAGGATCGTCAGCTCGGCCAGCCCGAGGAGCAGCAGTCGGCCGGCGGCCTGCAGGATCCGGTCGTCGTCCCCTTCCGGGAGGACGATCCGGCGGCGGTCGGCGCGCGCCTGTTCCATCAACCGGTAGGCGAACATCTGCGGCGTGGTCACCGTCGGGATCGGGATCGCCAGGCGCTCCAGCAGATCGGACATGTCGACGTGGCGGTCGACCAGTTCGATGGCGGTGTAGATCTTGCGTTCGGAGTCGGCGGTCACCCGGCCCCGGGTGGCGGCCACCGCACTAGCGGTGGCGAATGTGCCCAGTTCGGTCGCGATGATCGGCAGTCGCAGGCCCAGCCCCGTCACCAGCCGGGCGATCTCGTGGTGCAGGGGCAGGCCGCCGTTGAGAATCATCACCGACAGGGACGGAAACCCTTCGGCCGCATGCGCGCTGGCCACCGCGAGCACCACGTCGGAGCGATCCCCGGGGGTGATCACCGCGGCCCCCTCGGTCAGCCGCTCGAGAACATGGTCGGCGGTCATCCCGGCGACCATCACACCCATCGCCTCGCGGCCCAGCAGCAGGGGGTCGCCGTGCAGCAGGGTGCCGTGCACCGCATCGGACAGTTCGGCGACGGTAGGCGCGGCCAGCAACGGCTCGTCGGGCAGCACGTAGACCCGCGGCCCCAGGGCTCGGCACGCCCTGGCCACCTCCACCATGGTGTCCGGCTCGCACCGGTTGGCCACCACCGCCGCGGTGTGGGTGTGCTGGTTGTCCAGTTCGGCGAGGGACAACTCGATGACCGCGGCGATCTCCGCGGGGGTGCGACCGGTGGCGCGCACCGACAACAGCACCGGCGCCCCGAGATTGGCGGCGATTCGGGCGTTGACCGCCAGTTCGGTGGGCGATGCCACGTCGGTGTAGTCCGATCCGACGATCACCATGGCGTCGCAGCGATCGGCGACGGCGTGGTAGCGGCTGACGATCTCGGTGATCGCCCCGTCCGGGTCCTCGTGAAGTCGCTGGTAGCTCACCCCGTAGCAGTCTTGGTAGGCCAGGTCGGAATCGCTTTGCGCCAGCAGCAGTTCCAGGATGTAGTCGCGGTCCCCACGGCGGATGATCGGCCGGAAGACACCGACCCTGGGGACCATGGCGGTCAATCGGTGCAGCACGCCGAGCGCGATGGTGGACTTGCCGGTCTCGCCCTCCGGCGAGGCGATGTAGATCGAGGTGACGGGGGCTTTCACGAGGACAGTCTGCGCAACCGGGGCAGCAGATCACGCGCGAACAGCGTCAGGAACCTGCGCTGGTCGTGCCCGGGGGCGTGGAAGACGAGATGGTTGAGCCCATACCGGACGTAGTCGGCCACCTTCTCCACCGCTTCGTCGGGGTCCGACGACACGATCCAGCGCCGGGCCACCTGCTCGATCGGCAGTTCGTCGGCCAGCCGCTCCATCTCCATCGGGTCGGCCACGCTGTGCTTCTGCTCCGGGGTCAGCGACAGCGGCGCCCAGAACCGGGTGTTGTTGAGCGCCGCTTCGGGATCGGTGTCGTAGGAGATCTTGATCTCGATCATCTTGTCGATCACATCGTCGTCGCGCCCGGCGGCTGCCGCGCCGTCTCGCACAGCCGGAATCAGCTTGTCGGTGTACAACTCGGCGCCTTTGCCGGAGGTGCAGATGAACCCGTCACCGGCGCGACCGGCGTACTTGGCGACGACGGGGCCGCCGGCGGCGATGTAGACCGGGATGCCACCGTCCGGAACGTCATAGATGGAAGCGCCCTTGAGCTGGTAGTACTCGCCGTCGAAGTCGACCCGCTCGCCCCACCACAGTTCGCGCATCAGCCGCACCGACTCCCGCAGCCGGGCGAAGCGCTCCTTGAAGTCGGGCCACTCCCCGGTGAAACCGGTGGCGATCTCGTTGAGCGCCTCACCGGTGCCGACCCCGAGGAACACCCGGCCCGGGTACAGACACCCCATGGTGGCGAAGGCCTGCGCGATCACCGCCGGGTTGTAGCGGAAGGTCGGGGTGAGCACCGAGGTGCCCAGGGTGATCCGCTTGGTGCGCTCGCCGACCGCCGTCATCCAGGACAGGGCGAACGGCGCGTGACCGCCCTCGTGCCGCCACGGGTTGAAATGGTCGCTGACCGTCGCACTGTCCATCCCGTGTGCCTCGGCCAGCACGCCAAGTTCGACCAGTTCGCGCGGGCCGAACTGCTCCGCGGACGCTTTGTATCCCAGCCTCAGATCAGCCACTCCATAGTTGTACCTCACCGGGTTCGGGCCCGTTCTCCTATGCTCGGGCGATGGCACTGGCGATGACGGCGGTGACCGATCGGGTGCACATGGCCAGCACTCCGCTGGTGAACTGGACGCTGGTCAGCGATGACTCCGGGGTCCTTCTGATCGACGCCGGCTACCCGGGTAACCGCGACGATGTGCTGGCCTCGCTGGACCGGCTCGGGTTCGGCCCTGCCGATGTGCGGGCGATCCTGCTCACCCACGCCCATATCGACCACCTCGGCTCGGCGATCTGGTTCGCCGCCGTCCACAACACCCCGGTGTACTGCCACGCCGACGAGGTCGGGCACGCCAGACGCGAATACCTGCAGCAGGTCTCGCCGGCGGAGCTGCTGACGCAGGCCTGGCGGCCGAGTTGGCTGCGGTGGTCGCTGCAGGCGGCGCTGCTCGGCGGACTGGTCCGCGACGGAATCCCCAGTGCCCGGGCGCTGTCCGGCCTTATGGCGTCCACGCTGCCGGGCAGCCCGCGGGCCATCCCCACCCCCGGCCACACCGGCGGGCACTGCTCCTACGTCGTCGACGGCGTCCTGATCGCCGGAGACGCGCTGATCACCGGCCATCCCCTGGCCCGTCACGCCGGCCCGCAACTGCTGCCGGCGATGTTCAACGAGAGCCAGCCCGACTCCGAACGCAGCCTGACCGCCCTGGCCTCGGCCGGCACCGAGGTGCTGATCCCTGGCCACGGCGCTCTCTGGAGGGGTCCGATCGACGACGCCGTGCGGGCCGCCGCGCTGCACTGAGCGACAGCGCCGCAGGCACCGAGCGACAGCTCCACAGACACCGAGCGACAGCTCCACAGACACCGAGCGGCAGCGCTACAGTCGCCTGTCATGGGCACTATCCGGGACCGGACGGTGGTCATCACCGGCGCCGCCCGCGGGATCGGGTTCGCCACCGCCGAGGCACTGTTGCGCCGCGGCGCACGGGTGGTGATCGGCGACCGGGACATCGCTCTCGGGGAGTCCGCGGTGGCCAGGCTGACCAACCTCGGCCCGGTGTCGGGCTACCCCCTCGACGTCGCCGACCCGCAATCCTTCGCCACCTTCCTGGACAAGGCCCGCGGCGACGGGGGCGGACACATCGACGTGCTGATCAACAACGCCGGGGTGATGCCGGTGGGCCCGTTCCTGGACCACACCGAGGCGGCCATCCGCTCGGCGATCGAGGTCAACCTCTACGGCGTGGTCACCGGCTGCCGGCTGGTGCTGCCGGAGATGGTGGCCCGCCGCCGCGGCCACATCGTCAACATCGCCTCGG
>JAUPKM010000234.1 GCA_030837445.1 Actinomycetota bacterium | reverse complement strand
TGACCGCTTCGGCCACCGAGGCGTAGCCGGCTTTGCCCGCGTCCGGGCCGGTCTGGCCGTAGCCGGACACCCGGACCAGGATGATGCCCGGGTTGCGTTGCCGCAGAACGTCATAGCCCAGATCCCACTTTTCGAGGGTGCCGGGTCGGAAGTTCTCGACGATGATGTCCGAGCGTTCGACGAGTTCCAGGAACAACTCCCGGCCACGGGGCTTGCGCAGGTTCAGGGTGACGCAGCGCTTGTTCCGGGCGTGCACGGTCCAGAAGAAGTGGTGACCGTCGACCTCCGCCTGCCCCCAGGTCCGGATCGGGTCCGGCGCGCCGGGTGGCTCGATCTTGATGACGTCGGCACCCATGTCGCCGAGCAGTCGGCCGGCGAACGGGCCCGAGATCAGGGTGCCGACCTCCAGCACCCGGATGCCGTCCAGTGCGCCGGTCACGGTGCGGTCTCCAAAAACCCATGTCGTGCAGTCCATCCGGTGATGATGTCGACCGCCTGCGTGAGGGCTGCGCGTTGTCCGGGACCGGAATAGTAGTGGTTGGCGCCGGGAATCTCGTGCATCTCCTTGTCGGGGTGACCGATGGCCTCGAACAGTCGCCGGGTGTGGCTGGGCGTGCAGGCGTCGTCGGCGAGGTTGCCGATCACCAGGGTGGGCACTGCGACGTCGTGCCCGCAGGCGATACCGTCGGCGCGGGCGTCGTCATAACTCCACTGCGACAGCCAACTGCGCAACGAGCAGAACCGGGCAAGCCCGATCGGGGAGTTGTTGACCACCCGCGGATCGCCCAGGTAGCAGACCCCCGGTTGGCGCTCGTTGGGGTCGACAGTGGGATCCAGCCAACGCGGATCGGCCATGGTGCCGTGCACGACGAAGCAGCGCTCCTCGTCATTGCGTCCCTGAGCCTGGAGTTCGACCAGGGTGGCCTTGACCCACCTCGTGATCCGCCGGTTGCGGTCGATCTGCGCCTGCCGGTAACGCGCGAGGAAGGCGGGCCTGTACGGCGGTTGATTCGGGTTGTCCGGGTTGTACAAGTCCAGTTCGGGATCACGCCGGGACGGATCGGATTCATCGAGGATGGACGCATCGAGCCACTCGGTGAGTGTGCCGTGGCGGCTGATGTGGGCGGCCAACAACATGATGCCGTCGGCGGGCATCAGTCCGAGCGGCCCAGCCTGCTGCTGATAGAAGAGCGAGAGTGATCCGCCACCGCTCCACCCGGCCAGCACGACTTTCGCATAGCCGAGCCGGTTCCTGGCGTCCTTGATGACCTCGCCGAGGTCCTCGACCACCTTCTCCATCAGCAGCGCTGAGTCGGTGCCGCGAAAGCGGCTGCCCGCGTAGATCACGTGGTGCCCGGCGCGGGCCAGGGCGTTGACCATCGGCAGGTAGGCGCCGCCACCGATCGGGTGCATGAACACCAGCACGGTGTCCGACGGAATGTCCGGCTTGAGGAGGTAACACTCCAGTACGACGATCTCGGCCAGTCCGCCGTAGACATCGCGGACCCCGGAGCTGTTCGGGAAGGCGACCAGGTAGGGGCTGCGTTGGTAGCTCATCGATGTTGGCCCAGGGCCGCGGCCTGGACGGCGGCGGACGGCACCAAGCGCCGACGGGTATCGATGGCGATGACCTTCCACTCGATGGCGTCGTACTCGTCGAACAGCCGCCGGGCGCGCTCCCGGGCTCGCTCGGGGGCGCCGTGGTGAACACCCTGCGGCGCGTGGCTGATCAGGCCGGGGGGCATCGGCTGGCCGTACAGCGAGCCGCCGTGGAAGAAGGCGACCTCGTCGAAGTCGACGTTGCGGTGATACCACGGGGTGCGCTCGGTCCCGGGAACGCTCTCGGCCGGTTTGGGCAGGAAGTTGCAGACATACACCCCGGTCGCCTGCATGAACAGATGCACCGTCGGTGGCAGGTGCACGCTGGCGGAGGTGATGACGTTGTAGTCGTCGATGTTGAAGGTGAACGGAAAGTTGTCGCCGCGCCAGCCTTCCACGTCAAGGGGGTTGTGTCGGTAGAACAGTGAGCTGTGGCTGACCCCGTCGATCGGACGGTGCGCCAGCCGCACTTCGTATTCGTCGCGGCCATCGTCATCGAGGGCGGCCGGTTCGGGCACCGTCACCTGGGCGGGGTCGAACGGCCAGTGCCGGCCGAGAGGCCCGGGCGGGGGAGTGCGGAACTCCTCGGCGGCCTCGATCATCAGCCAGGTGCCCGGCTCGTCCGGGATCTGGCGCCACGTGCAGGCCTTGGGCAGGTACACCCAGTCGCCGGTGCGGTAGGACAGCGGGCCGAACTCGGTCTGCAGCAGGCCGCTGCCCTGGTGGACGAAACACAGCAGGTCACCGTCGATATGGCGGGAGAAGTACGGCATCGGTGCGGTTCGCCGGCTCAGCATCATGCGGCAGTCCACGTTGGAGAACAGCAGCAGCGGGCCGCCGGCGGGTTCGATGGCGTCCGCGGGTTCGAGCCGGTCGGCAAGGACGTCGACGGGGCGAATCGGGCCCGACGCGCGGAATTGGGTGGGGTCATGACGCC
>JAUPKM010000233.1 GCA_030837445.1 Actinomycetota bacterium | reverse complement strand
TCGAGGCTGCCGCGAGCGGCGCTTCGCCTGGCTGTTCGTCCCGGCCAAACCTGAGTTGCAACTCGGACTCGGTCCGGTAGGTCAGGTGCGCGATTCGCCGGGCCAGTCCCAAGCCGATGCTCGGATTCCGACCAGCCTCCAGGTAGTCGCCACCGCACCAGTCCGGATCGTTCAGGAACGCCTGGATCTGCGTGGTCTGAGTGCCGATCTGGTCCGCCGTCGCTGCCGCACCGGTCGCCGCGAGGAAGACGCTGCCAACCCGATCCGGGTGTCCGATGGCCCATTCCAGTGCCCGCATCCCGCCCATTGAGCCACCTGCGACGAGCGCAAATCGGTCGATGCCCAGGTAGTCCGCCAGTTTGGTTTCCAACCCGACCTGGTCCCGAATCGTGATCCGCGGCCAGCGCGATCCGTACCGCTGCCCGTCGGGGGCGATCGATGACGGGCCGGTCGTCCCTTGGCAGCCACCGAGCACGTTGCTGGACACGACGAACCACCGGTCGGTGTCGATCGCTTTGCCGGGACCGATCAGGGAATCCCACCAGCCTGGCGTGGGCTGTCCGGGTTCGGTGCCACCCGCGGCGTGCGCATCACCGGTAAGTGCGTGCAGCACCAACACGGCGTTGTCACGGTGACGGTTCAGGGTGCCGTAGGTCTCGTACGCAACGGTGACTTCCTCCAGCCGACCGCCGAGTTCGAGATCGAAGGCGCCGAAATGGCTGTACCGCCGGGAGAGGGCACCCTGCTGCCGCGAACCGCGGGCGGCGGTCGCGGCAGCAGGTGTGGACTCGGCCATCGGAATCAGACGGTCTTCGCGGCGCGGAAGCCCGCGTCGAGGTCGGCCAGGATGTCGTTGATGTTCTCCAGTCCGACCGCGAGCCGCACGAGTCCTGGCGTCACCCCGGCGCTGAGCTGCTCCTGCTCGCTCAACTGCGAGTGGGTCGTCGACGCCGGATGGATGACCAGACTGCGGACATCACCGATATTGGCGACGTGACTGTGCAACTCGAGCGCCTCGACGAACGCCTTGCCGGAGTCGACCCCGCCGTCGATCTCGAAGGCCAGCACGGCACCGGTTCCCTGCGGAGCGTACTTCTGGCCCAACGCGTACCAGGGGCTGGTGTCCAGGCCCGCGTAGTTGACCGACAGCACCTCCGGACGGGTGGTCAGCCATTCGGCCACCGCCTTGGCATTCTCGACGTGCCGCTCGATCCGCAAGCTCAGGGTCTCCAGGCCCTGCGCGATCAGGAACGCGTTGAACGGTGCAACCGCGGCACCTAGATCGCGCAGCAACTGCACCCGGGCCTTCAGGATGAACGCCAGGTTGGCACCCAGTTCGGAACCGACGCCGAGGTCACGGGCGTAGACCAGGCCGTGGTAGCTCGGGTCCGGGGTGTTGTAGTTCGGGAACTTGGCCGGATCGGCGGCGAAGTCGAAGTTGCCGCTGTCGACGATCACTCCTGCCACCGCGGTGCCATGCCCGCCGAGGTACTTGGTGGCGGAGTGGACGACGATGTCGGCACCCCACTCGATCGGGCGGATCAGGTATGGGGTTGCGACTGTGTTGTCGACGATCAGCGGCACGCCGACCTCATGGGCCACCGCCGCCAGGCCCTCGATATCGAGGATGTCGTTCTTCGGGTTCGCAATCGTCTCACCGAAGAAGGCCTTGGTATTTGGCTGCACTGCGGCGCGCCAGGACTCCAGGTCGTCCGGATCCTCGACGAAGCTGACCGTGATGCCGAGCTTGGGCAGGGTGTAGTGGAACAGGTTGTAGGTACCGCCATACAAGCTGGGGCTGGACACAATGTGATCCCCGGCCTCGGCGACGTTGAGGATCGCCAGTGTCTCGGCAGCCTGTCCGCTCGCGACAAGCAGCGCCGCGACGCCGCCCTCGAGCGAGGCGATCCGCTCCTCCACCGCAGCCTGGGTGGGGTTCATGATGCGCGTGTAGATGTTGCCGAACTCCTTGAGTCCGAACAGGTCAGCCGCGTGGGCGGCGTCGTTGAAGGTGTACGAGGTCGTCTGGTAGATCGGCAGCGCCCGGGCGTTGGTATCGCCATCGGGCTGCTGGCCGGCGTGGATCTGACGCGTCTCGAAGGACCAGGCGTTGTTCATTGCTCCCCATTCAGGTGTGCCCGGGCTACACCTGTGCCACAGCACGGCTGGAACCCGGTGGGCCCCAGGATGTCTGTGGACCCGCGCTTGCTGCGACGCGGTTGCGGCGCAGCCCGGTCTTTCCCTCAGATGCACCCCACCGCGGAGGAGGGTTGCAGTCCAGCTAGCTGAGGCTTAGCGCTGGCTCTCTTGACCTGGCGAGAACGGTAGCAGGTTTCCGGCCCCCCGCAACACCTCCAGGGGTATCGCAGTGGTGGGAATCACGCGGCCGTCAGCCCCCGCCGGGTGCGGATCCGCCGAGCCGCTGACGAGAACACCCCATCGACAACCATCCCGATAATGAGGATCACCAGCATGATCGCGAGCAGCTCCGCCGAGCGATTGAACTGGCGGGCGAAGTCGAGCGTCCCGCCCAACGAGGGCCGCGAAGCGATGATCACCAGCAGCTCTCCGGCCATCAGACTGCGCCAGGCGAACGCCCACCCCTGGGTGAGTCCCGAGACGTAGCCGGGCAGTGCGGCTGGCAGCACGATGTAGCGGTAGAGCGACCACCCGCGGGCACCGAGGACGGCCCCCAGTTTGCGGAACGACGGGGGCACCTGGTCGATACCGGAGATGACGCCGTTGGCGATACTCGGCGCGGCCCCGAGTACCACCACGAACAGGATCGCCTGCTCGGTCAACCCGAACAGCAGGATCGCCAACGGGAACCAGGAGATACTGGGCATTGTCTGGAGCCCCGTGATCAGACTGCCGACCGCGAGCCGGAGGACCTTCACCCGGGACACCAGCACGCCGATCAAAGTGCCGATCACGAGGGCCAGACTGAAACCGATGACAGCCCTCAACATGGTGGTGGCGACGCCGTGCCAGAACCGTCCGGTGGTGACCAGATCGCCGAGTTCCCGGAACGTGTCCAACGGACCGGGCAGTACGTACTTGGGTCGCCAGCCCGTCCAGACGACGATCTGCCAGACCGCGATCACCAGTCCCAGCGCGAGCAGTTTCGGCCAGGACCAGTCCCACAGTCGGCGGGCCAGTGACGAACCGGCTGGCGCCGGATTTTCGCTGGCGGCCACTATCGGGGTGAGCACGGCGCTCATGGGCTAACCCTTTCGGGGAGGTGTTGGCGCGACGCAGTTGGTTCTGTGGCTGTCCCGCGGAGGTGGTCCATCAGGTCGGCGGCGCGGGTTGCCACCTCAGCGGAGTCCATCCGGCGCGGTCGCGGCAGGTCGACATCGAGTTCGTAGACGATCCGGCCCGGGTTGTTGGCCATCAACACCACCCTGTCGCCCAGCCGCACGGCCTCCCGAACGTTGTGGGTGACGAAGATGACCGACAGGCCTTCGGAGCCGACGACCCGTTCGATCTCGTCGTGCAGGTGGTCGCGGGTCATTGCATCCAGCGCACCCAACGGTTCGTCCATCAACACGATGTCCGCCCCTTGCGCCAGACATCGGGCCAGCGCGACCCGCTGTCGCATACCGCCGGAGAGTTCATGGGGACGCTTGTCGCCCCAGTCCTGCAACCGCACGACCGCCAGCAAGCGATCGACTTCCGCTCCCCGATCACGGACGCCGCGGAGCCTCAGGGCCAACTCGATGTTGCCGCGGGCGGTCAGCCAGGGCAACAGAGTGGCATCCTGGAACATCAACGCCACAGTGCCGTTGAGTTCCACGGCACCGGTCGTCGGCTCCTCCAGTCCGGCGGCGATTCCGTGCATCGTGCTCTTACCGCATCCGGAGGCGCCGACCACCGTCAGAAACTCTCCGGCGGCCAGCGTCAGATCGACGTCCGACATCGCCACGACCGGGTCGGCGCCGCCACCGAAGGATCTGCTGACCCCGCGCAGGGTGAGAGCCGTCTTGGTCATGAGACGGTCGGCTGCCCGTTCGAGGTGAGCACCTTGTTCAACGGCTCCAGGTCGTACAGCTGCGTGGGATCACCAGCGCCGTCGAACTCCTCGGGGTTGAGCAGTCCGACTTCGATCGCATGCTGCGCACTGGCCACCAGGGTTGCCTGCAACGGGTCCGAGGTGAAGGTGATCTGCTTCC
>JAUPKM010000232.1 GCA_030837445.1 Actinomycetota bacterium | reverse complement strand
TTCGCCGCCGCCGGCGTCTGCTGGCTGCCCGGGGGTTCGCCGACCTCCGACTTCCTGGCCGGCGCCGGTTTCGCCGCCGACGGTGCGCCCCGGGAAGTGGCCCTGAACGACGACGGCAGTCAGACGCTGGCGCTGATACGCCTGGCGATGACGCTGACGGCGGCGGCGGCAGAACCAGCCGGCTGATCGCCGCTCCGCAACGAATCGGAACCTGGCATAGGTCCTGCCACACACCCGGTTCCGGTTACCCGCGAGTAACTGCCGCCAGAACCTGGCAACGCACCTCAGCCGCCTCTGGACGTCACCGAAAGTGCCTCAGTCGCGACTGGACGTCACCAAAGGTGCCTCACGGCGTTGCTGGCGGTGCCACCTCGGAAAGAAGCGCACCCGGGTTGAGCACCCAGGCCGGGTCCAGCGTGGATTTGACTGCGCGGAGCACATCCATCCCCAGATCGCCGATCTCATCGGCCAACCAGGGCGCGTGGTCGCGACCGACGGCGTGATGGTGGGTGATGGTGCCACCCGACGCGACGATGGCATCCATCGCCGCGGTCTTGGCCTGTCGCCATTGGTCGGCGGTGTCGTCGGTCTGTCGTGCGATCACGGTGAAGTAGAGCGATGCACTGGTCTCGTAGACGTGGGAGACGTGACACATCACATACGGGCCGGGCCCGCCGTCCGCCAGCGATCCCCGCAGCGCAGCCTGCACCGCATGTCGAAGCGCCGGCACCTTGGACCAATGGGCGGCCGTCTCCAGTGTTTCCACGAGGTAGCCCTCATCGATCAGCAGATCACGCAGGAATGGGCCATCGAACCGGCCATGCGCCCATGCGCGACCAACCTTGGACCCCAAGGACACCGCTCCCGCCGCGCGGAGCGCAGGCTGCGCCTCCAACCGCCGCGCTCCGATCGTTGCGCGGGTTCCGTCCCAACCCAGAATCGCCAAGCAAGGCTCAGACACTTTCCGCAGGCCGAGGTACTTTTCCAACACGTCTGCAGATCGCCCGGAGGGCCCACTCATGGCGAGCGTCACGGCGGTTTCCTGCGGGTCGGACAGCCTTACGACGTCGGGCGCCACGCGTCCCTGCACCAGACCCCGCAGTGCCGTCAGACCTGACTCGTAATCGGGGAAGATGATTCCGGTGTAACTGCTGCTGGCTGGCCGGGCGCGGACCCGAACCAGCACCTCGGTGATGATCCCGAACACCCCTTCGGAGCCGAGAAAGACACCCCGCAGGTCGGGGCCGGCCGCACTCGCGGCAACCTTGCCGACCTCGATCTCGCCACGCGGGGTGACCACCCGCACGCCTTCGATCATGGCGTCGCTACGCCCGTATCCGGTGGAAGACTGCCCCGCCGACCGAGTAGCCGCGTAGCCGCCGAGATTGGCCCGGTGCCAGGACTGCGGGTAGTGGCCCAGAGTGAGACCCCGCGGCGATAGCAGACGCTCCAGTCGGGGACCGGTCATACCCGCCCCAACTCGGACGAGTCGTGACTCCTCGTCGATATCCAGGATCTCATCGAGCCGTGTGGTGGCCACGGCAAGCACCGGACGGTCGATGCCGCCCGTCCGCAGCCCACCGACGACCGACGTACCACCACCGAACGTCACTGCGGCAACGCCGTTGGCTTCACACCAGGCGAGCAGGCGAACAACCTCCGCCGAACTGCCGGGTAGCGCCACCGCATCCGGCGGAACGATCGCTCCCTGTCGGCGGGCAACAATGTCCAGGTACGACAGTCCCCCACCGTGTCGAAGTCGGGCCCCATCGTCGACCAACAGATGCTCGGCGCCCACGATCGCCCGCAGACCTGCCAGTGCGTCACCGTCGAGCCTGCTGGCCGGCGCCACCAACTCATCCCACTGAGGCTGCGGGCGGCCGGTGGCGATTCCCACCTCTCGTGCGAGGAAGTCCCGCGCAGGCGCGGGAAGGACGCTGGTCGCGCTCACGCCCCAGCGGGTCGGATCAGAGTCGATGGCGAATCCCATTGCCGTGTCTTGAGTCATGTCCACTCCTGGTTCCGTCGTGGGTAGTGCGTCGTGGGTACAACCGGCGGCCCCGAAACTACCCGGGAAAGGTTGACCACGGTCGGATGCCCAGCATCTCGATTGCCTGTTACACTGTTACATGTGATGCCTCAGCGTAACATACCGTCGGATCCCAAAGTGGGTTCCGCGATCGCCAGCTCCCGCACAGTGGCCTCGGATCCGATCCTGTCCGCCGCCTACGAGATCCTGCTGGAAGTCGGCCCGCGTCGGGCGACGCTGACTGAGGTGGCCCGCCGGGCCGGGATCTCCCGTATGACCCTGTACCGCAAGTACCAGGACCTGCCGACGCTGCTCTCGGCGGTGCTGACCGCCGAACTGGGCGAGGTGATGGCCGAGATCATCACCGACTCCGTCGGCGGCAGCGACCGGGAGCGGACCGTCGCGATGACGGTGGACGGCACTCGGGCGATCGCCGAACACCCGCTGATGGTGCGGGTGCTGGCAGTCGACCCTGAGGCCCTGCTACCGCTGGTCGTGTCACGCCGTGGTTCGACCGCACGCGCGGGTGAGGAACTGATTGTCGCCGCGCTGAGGGCAGCCACCGACGGTTCCATCACAGCACCTGATCCGGTGCTGGCCGCTCGCACCATCGTGACCGCGGCCAGCGCATTCATCTTTTCCGCCAATGTCCTCGCCGCTGAGGACCCGACTGGGCTCCGCTACCAGGAGCTTTCACGGATGATCGAGGGGTATCTGACATGAGTACGACACTTCCCACCGTCCCCGCTGGAGATCCAGACAGCCTGCTCGACGCCGAGCGGCGGACACGCGACATTCACCGATGCGCCAGCTCCACTGTCGACGTGCTGGTGGTCGGCGGCGGCATCACCGGCGTCGGGATCGCGCTAGACGCGGCAACTCGGGGGCTTTCCGTGGCCTTGGTCGAGGCACATGACCTGGCGTACGGAACCAGCCGCTGGTCCAGCAAACTCGTGCATGGCGGACTGCGCTATCTTGCCAGCGGCCAGGTCGGGATCGCCTGGGAATCTGCCGTCGAACGCACCCGGATCATGAACACGATCGCTCCCCACCTGGCACGCCCGATGGCGCAACTTGTGCCGATGTTCGACGACTCCCAGGGGTTACCGGTGGCGGCCGGCCTCGGGATGGGTGACCTGCTCCGCCGTGGCGCGGGCGGCCACCTGCCCGCGCCGAGCCGGTTGTCCGCAGCCGAAGCCCGCGAGCTGGTACCGGGGTTGGCTGCCAACGTCACCGGCGGTCGACTCGGCTGGGACGGCCAATTAGTGGACGATGCCCGGCTCGTGGTCGCAGTGGCGCGCACAGCAGCCGCCTACGGCGCCCGGATTCTGACCCACACCCGCGCGGTTTCACTGACCGGCGACGGCGCCTTGCTGGCCGACGAAATGACCGGCGAGACCTGGACCCTGTCGGCTCACCATGTGGTCAATGCGACCGGTGCGTGGGCGGCCGGGCTGGACGACCGGGTGTCGTTGATCCGGTCCCGTGGCACCCACCTGGTTGTCAAATCGGCGTCGATCGGCGAACCCAGTTGCGCCCTCATGGTGGCGCTTCCCGGTTCGACATCCCGGTTCGTGTTCGCCTTGCCGCAGGCTGACGGGATCAGCTACATCGGATTAACCGACGTCGAGACCACCGAGCCGCTGGATGACCCGCGCGCGTCGGAGGAGGAGATCCAATTCCTGCTCGACGGCATCAACCCGGCGCTGGCGCAGCCGCTCGACCGGGCGCAGATCCTGACCACCTATTCCGGCTACCGGCCACTGCTGGCCAGCGCAACGGGAAGTTCCGCAGATCTTTCGCGCCGACACGCAGTGCTGGACGGCGACGTCATCAGCGTCGTCGGCGGCAAGCTCACCACCTACAGACGGATGGCCGAGGACGCAGTCGATCTGATCAGCGAACGACCATGCCGCACGCGCGACTTGCCGCTGGTCGGCGCAGTCGGGCCCCGCAGCGGAAAGGTCCCGGATCGCCTCAGCAGACGGTTCGGCGCCGAAGCGGCGGTCGTCGCGGCCATGGCGCGAGGAGACGAGTCGCTCCTGGAGCCCATCGGTTCGTCGCCGGTGCTGGGCGTGGAACTGCTTTGGGCTCGACATGCCGAGGCAGCGATCACCGATGAGGACGTTCTGGCTCGCCGGCTCCGGGTAGACCTCGTACCCGAGTGGTATGCCGATGTGGCCGCCGGCGCAGCCGCAGTATGTGGTTGACACGGGCGGAGATTCGCCGTTCGACGGAAGAGCGGCGGGTTAGAGTTCGGCTATGACACCTCGGGGCGCCCACGATGATCTCCCGCCGGCGACTCCGGCCGCCCACACGAGTGGAATCAGGACAACCCGGCGTCGTCGAGCGGCCCTGATTACCGCCGCTGCCGGCGGTTCGGCGGTGATCTTCGCGCTCGCCGCGCTGCCCTCGGCAAACGCCGCGGGTGGTCAACTCCTGGGTTCAGGCAGCGGCGCAGGCGCCTGGCCGGCCGGCAGCGCCGATGCGAGCACTCTGACCGAGGCCGTGGCGGCTGGGACTTCGACAGCGGCGACCGCCACACCGGCGGCGACGGCGACCGCGAGCCCCCAACCGACACCCAAACCGAAGCCCCTGCCTCCGATCAGGCCAGCAGTCCGACCGAAATTCATCTTTGACCCGATCCCGTGGGGCGTCGACCGGCAGCGACAGATGGCGGCTTACTCGATGCGTCACTATGGCGAATACGAGTGGCGACTGACGCCCAAGCAGATCGTGCTGCACTACACCGTCTCGAACACCTACAAGTCGGTGTGGTGGGACTGGTCCTCACCCGGCACGCCCTACTACGCCTATGGCGAGTTGCCCCGACCGGCGGCACACTTCGTGATTGATCAGGACGGCACGATCTACTGCACGGTGCCGGTGAACCTTCGCGT
>JAUPKM010000231.1 GCA_030837445.1 Actinomycetota bacterium | reverse complement strand
TCGCTCACGTCCTCTACGGTGGAGACGACCTGTCCGGCCAGAGCTGGGATCATCGGTCGTGGCAGACCCAGGCCGACGTCCGCAAGGTCTATCAAGTCCGCCAAGCCCTGGCGGTGATCGCGAAGCAGGAGGGAGGCTCATGGCTGTCCCGGACTTTGAGGTAACCCATTACACCTACCGCGTGACCTGGTCCGCGGAAGACGGCGAGTTCGTGGCGACGTGCCTTGAATTCCCCTCCCTGTCCTGGCTGGCAGAGACCCAAGAAGCCGCGTTGGCAGGGCTACGTGATCTCGTTGCCGAGGTCATCGACGATCTGCGCGGCAACAATGAATCTGTACCCCAGCCCTTGTCTTCGCGCGCCTACTCGGGGACGTTCAACCTCCGCGTAGGAGAAGAACTCCATCGCAGGCTTGCCATGGAAGCCGCTGCGGAGAACCTGAGCCTCAACCAGTATGTTGTCCGTCGCTTGAGCCAGGCGTCCTGACGCAGGGGGACGCCCGCAATGACCGCGGGCATCACTTCTGCCGCGCCAGCACGCGGTTGACGTAGAGGGACTGGAGTTGCTTGCTGGCCAGCGCCTGCTTGACCGGCGGCGCCTTGAGGATCACGCCGAGGACGGTGGCCATCATGCGATGGCTGGCGAGGGCGTTGTTGTCGAAGATGAGGTTCTGCAGCTTCCCCCGCTCGATCGCCATGAGGACCGCCCGTTGAGCGGAGTCGACCGGGGTGATCACCCGCTCGGGCCGGGGAACCATCCGGATGGCGTCCCGCCGGCAATTGCGGACGCAGACCCCGCACCCGAGGCAGAGGTTCTCGTCGAGCTTGGCCTGTTTGCGCCGAGGGTGGTGCGGATCGTTCGCCGAGGTGAGACTCATCGCCTCAACCGGGCAGGCGTCGACGCATCTGATGCACCCGTTGCACTTCTCGGCGTCGACGGCGGGGAGCCAGTTGGAGGTGTGGATCGGGTCCATGAACGCGAAGCGGCGGGCGGCGATCATCGCTTCGCAGCAGCAGCCGCAGCAGTTGCAGATGAAGTTGACCTGTTGCTGGATGTTCTCGCCGAACTGGACAAGGTTCGCCTCCTGGGCCTCGGCCAGCAGGTCCAGGCCCTCGGCGACGTCCACCTCGCGGGCGAAGCCGTACTTGGCCAGCGAGGAGGCTGTGTCGTTGAAGGTCATGCAGATGTTGCGGGGGGCATCGCACGCCGTGCCGACGTGCTCCATCTTGTGGCGGCAGTAGCAGACGCCGACCGCGCGGCTCGAAGCGCTGCTGATCACCTCGCTGGCCCGCTCGTAGTCGAGCACCTGGAGCCCCTCGTCGACGATCCCGTTGTCGACCGGCAAGGCAGCCTCCTGCACGAAGACCCTGCCCAGTTGTGTCTCCCCGTCGGTGAACAGGGCCTTGACGAAATCCTCCTCGACGTTCAGGTACTGGTAGAACAACTCGCCGAGCACCTTCTGGTCGACGTCGTCGCGGATCCGCATCATCGAGAACTCGAAGAACCCGGCCATCGGCGGGGGAAGCACGAACACCCGCTCGCCGTCGGGCTGCTCGATATCGAGCAGGATGGCGCGGCCCGCCAGCTCTTCGAGGATGCCGATCGTCTGGGCGAGCGGCAGCTTCCACACCCGTGACGCCCTGGCCGCGGTGAAAGGTCGCACCGGAAGCTGCCCCACCAGTCCGGCTTCACGCTCGGTGAACAGCATCTTCAGAATGGCGTAGAGCAGGTCGGACGGCGGCGCGCCCTGCGGGAAACGGTTGAGCCGTTCGGTGAGTCGCTGATACTCCCCGCGTGCCGTTCGGTGAGCCATGGCCCGTCCTTTCGCCCCGGTCGTCCCCCAAGCTTGGCGGGCATGGGCGATCTCTCCGAAGAGGCTGACGTCCTGGCCGGGTGCGTATTGCGTCACCTTTACCGTCGCGCGCGGTCATACCCCCAGAATCGCCGGCACGTCGTCCGGGCGGCCGGAGGTCAGAACCCTTCTGAGCCCTCGCCTGACCATCGCCAGCTGCTCCTCGGTGAGATCCAGGGCGAACTCGGGCCGTGACGGGAGGCCGAGTTCGTCGGCGGTCTCGTCGGTCAACGCCAAGCGCAGACGCCGTCCGGTGACTTCACACTCCAGGACCCCGCCGTAAGCGGTTGCCTGGCCCGGGTCCACGACGAGGCAGTACGTGTCCATGCCTAGGTCGATCTTCTGCTGCGACTCGGCGTCGTCGCACTCCAGGAACAGCAGCGACAAGGACTCGTCGTCAACGACGGATTGCCTGAGCCCCAGCACGTAGACGTCCGTGTCGTCCTCGCCTGCGTCGAGCAGGACGAGAATCGCGCCATCGGCGTCGGGGGTGTCGCCGCCCATGCTTCCCTCCGGTGTCCATCGCCGCTGGGGGAGCGGTCTCAGGCCTTCATTATTGGTCACATGCGTCGGTGCTTCATGGCAGTCAGGCCACGACCTGCGTCGCGGGGTGGCGCGCACCAGTTCGGACACCACATTCGAGTCGAGAACGATCATTCGTCGAACTCGCCAGTCCGTGGGTGGTTGGTGCGCGGCGGCAGAACCGGGTCGACACCGTCCAGCTGTGAGAAGCGGCCGGTCAGCGTCGAGAACAGGTCTGGCCAGGACTGTTCGTCGGTGACGGCACTGGTGAGGATGGCGCACCTCTCGTGTCTGCTGGCAATGCGAGCGGCGAGCGTGGAGTAGTCACCCTGGAAGACGGTCGTACACCAGTCTGATCGAGTTCACCGGCACCGGCATCCCCTATTCCGCGCCGGAGGAGCGTCCCAGGTCGCTGAGGTGGGTGTGATGGAAGCCTGTGGTGAACTTCAGGCCGTAGCCGAGCAATCGATCGGTGGCGATGTGGAACGCTCACGCCAAGGCCACGAGGGCTGACCTCTGCAACATCACCGATGCGGCGGTGCGTGAGGATGCTCTCGCCGCGGCGTGGAACCTGACCGCATCGGCGGCAGCCGCCGTTGAGACGCTCGCGACGTGCCGCGGCGTCCCGCCTGAGCAGGCTCTCGACGACCTCGTCGCGAAGGGGTACGGCGGACTCCGTCGTGCCCCGCAGCCCGCGAAGCGCGCGTGGATGTCACCAGGTGACAAGGACCGGGGCCGGGGACCGTTCCCGTCGGGGCCGTGATGGCCGGGATCGTGATGGCGGACGTGGGACGAGGCCTCTGACCTGGTCCGGGCGGAAAGACCGTGGCGGTTGATGAGAACCTGGGCCGGTGACCTTCCGGGAGCTGGACGAGAGTTCGTCGGGCGCGGGCCGGTTCGCCGCCGTCGACGTGGGCTATCCGCCGACCGGTGGGGCCCGTGCCGCGCTGGTGCTGGCCGGCGAGCCGCGGTTCGCCGACCTCCAGGACGAGCGGTGCGTCGTCCTGGAGGAGGTGGCGCCGTATCGGCCGGGGCGGTTCTTCGAGCGGGAACTGCCCGCGATCCGGGCCGTTCTGGCCGGGGCGGGGGATCTCGATCTCGTCGTGGTCGACGGGTACGTCCACCTCGATCCGGACGGGCGCCCGGGGCTGGGGGCCCATCTGCATGCCGAAGTGGGTGTACCAGTGATCGGTGTCGCCAAGACGCTCTTCCGGTCCGCTACTCAGGCGATCGAGGTCCGTCGCGGTGGCGCGACCCGGCCGCTCTACGTGACCGCCGCCGGGGTGGACGCAGCCTGGGCGGCGGAGCTCGTACAGGCGATGGAGGGCCGCTACCGGCTGCCGGACGCTCTGCGCCGCGTCGACGCCCTGTCCCGGGCCCGGGCCGCGCCCGGCGTCTGTCACCCCGGTTGACACCGTGTGACGTCGCCTCCGTGGGGCGATGTCCCTCGGAGTCTGTCGGGGCGGATCAGAGAGAGCCCGTTCCGGTCGGAGGGATCGTGCTGCGGCGCGATGGGGGCAAGCGCGTAGAGAAAGTGCTCATCTCGTGGTGAGTAAGTGCTGGTATTCGACACTAAATCATCACGAGAACAGCAACTTCTCTACGCACTTCTGGGATCACCTGGTTCGCGGACAACCGTGCGCGCAGCCCCTCCGCGTCCTCGACGATCAACTCATCCAGCTCCGCGCTCGCCGTGACAGCGGGTTGACTGCCGCAGGTCGTGGCCTCCGGGTCGTCGAGAGTGGTGACGTGCGGGATGCGCCGGGCTCCACCGCCCTGTTGAAGAACTGTTCAAGAAAGAGAACATCCGAGTTCTCGATCACCAAGCGCATTGACTCATGACCCGGAACGGCTCAGCGTGTGCAATCACCGTCGTGATAACGACAGCAACTGCGCACACTGATTCCTCCACGCCGGGATGGCGGGTTGGTCATCCGACATTGGCATAGGCGAGGTGCTTCTGGTGAGCCATCAAGGGGCGTGTTCGTTGATGATCTCCTCGTCACAGGCCTCGAACTTCATGATCAGGCTATATGGACGCCCGCAGTCACACGCCGTTGCCCGGAGTGGCTCAGTGGATTGTGCGCCTCTTCTTGTGGGCCCAATTGTCGCGCCGGTGCGGCATGGCATATCGTTCCGCCAGTGACCATTGGGAGCCTGATCAGCATCGTTGCGCCGCCAGTGTCCCCTGAGGACAACGAGGGTGACTGGGGGGATGTCGAAGACTCTCTGGGAACGGACCTACCGAATGATTTCAAAGATTTAGTTCGAGCATATGGTTCGGGGTCGTTCTGTGGAATCTCGGTGTGGTCGCCCTTCAATGGCAGATTTGATGGTGAGTTCAGCCTCCTGGTCCGTGCCGAATCCTTCCTTGATGACTTTGCCATTTTTCGTGAGAAGAATCCGGAGGAGTTTGAGTACCCCATCTTCCCGGAGGAGGATGGGCTTCTTGAATGGGCGAGTGCTGCGAACGGCGCAAAGATTTGCTGGTTGACCCAAGGGTCACCAAATGCGTGGCCGGTGGTGGTGTGGGATTATGGCTACGGTTCTTCTCCTTTTCGGCTCTCGGCGGTTGAATTCCTTGAACTGTATTTGACGGGAAATCTTGATGAGGAACAAGTTCCGAGTCGGCCGGTCTGTCCTTGGTTCGACCAGATGCGTAACCTGGTCGAGGTCACGGTGACGTTGTCTCCGTCTGGCCTCGCTCGCAGGGAGCGTCTTCGAGCGATAGTGGAAGCTTGCGGGCCGGTTGTTGATCGGGGTGATTTCGAATGGGACGGCGGTGAACGGCAGAACAATTTGGCCCTGTCTGGCGGGGAATGGTTCTTGACGTATATCACCTCCGGTGAGCGGCATTGGGTCAAGATTTCCTTCCCTGAAGGAAACAGCGATCGAGTTGAGGCGCTGGTGCGCCAAGCTGTTCGAGGTATGGGATGCGACATTGTCGAGGCGTTGGATGATGAGGGGGAACTGATGTGGGAGCGGTGATGGGGAGCGGTGACGCCTCCGGTCGCTGAGGCTGGCCGGGAGCGAGCTGCGCCTCGTGGTGCGCGAGCGCGTTGAGCGGAAGCCATGGGATTGAGCAACCTTTTGACCGTCGAGGAGCGACTGGGTGCTGAGCGGTTGCCCATCGAGGACGCGTCCGGTCCTGGCCTCCGGCCCCGTGTGACGCGGGCCGGACCCTCGGCCCGTCCGGTGAGGGGGCGGCCATCGGGGAGGTGAGTTCGTCAGCACAGGCACCCAGCAGCCGTCCCTTGACGGAAAGACCGCGGGCCGCCACGGCCCCCCGCCTCTCCTCTTCATCCGGTTCCACGAGTCTTCGTCTGGTTCCACGAGGTGACCCGGTGGCCCGCAGAGCGGCTGACCATTCCCGTACGAGAGGAACCCGCAATGCTTCGTAGAGCCCGACGATGGGCACTGATCCCGCTGCTGCTGTCCGCGTTCGTCATGATCGGCACGACCAGTGCCCAGGCCGAGGCCGACCGGACGGTGACCACCAACCAGACCGGCACCCACAACGGCTACTTCTTCTCCTACTGGAAAGACAACGGCAATGTCACGATGAACCTTCGTGAGGGCGGCCGGTACTCGGTCCAGTGGAGCAACATGAACAACACGGTGGTCGGCAAGGGCTGGAAGCCCGGCGCCGCGCGTGTTGTCAAGTACTCGGGCACCTTCAGCCCCAACGGCAACGGCTACCTGGCGCTGTACGGGTGGACGCGCAACCCGCTCGTCGAGTACTACATTGTCGAGAGCTTCGGCAGCTACAACCCGAGCTCGGGTGCCCAACAGTTCGGCTCCATCACCAGCGACGGCAGCACCTACAACCTGTACCGCACCCAGCGGGTGTGCAAGCCCTCGATCGAGGGTGACTGCTCGACGTTCTACCAGTACTGGAGCGTCCGGCAGAACCACCGCACCAGCGGAACCATCACCGTCGCCAACCACTTCAACGCCTGGCAGGCCGCCGGCTTGACCCTGGGCAGCCACGACTACCAGATCATGGCTACCGAGGGTTACCAGAGCAGCGGCAGTTCCGACATCACGGTCAGCGAGGGCGGTACCCCCGACCCGACCGACTCGACCAGCCCGACCTCTCCGACGACGCCGACCACCCCGACGACGCCGACCACCCCGACGACGCCTGGCCCCGGAGGCTGCTCGGCGGTCTTCACACCGTCCAACACCTGGAGCAACGGCTTCGTCGGAGCGGTGAAGGTGACCGCCGGGTCCTCGGCCATCAGCCGCTGGACCGTCACCCTCACGGTTCCGGGCGGAGCGTCGATCACCAGCGTGTGGAACGGCACCCGTTCCGGATCCACTGTCTCCAACGTCGCCTTCAACGGCTCCCTCTCGGCCGGCGGGTCCACGGAGTTCGGGCTCCAGGGCACCGGCTCCCCGGACGGTCTGGGCGTCGCCAGTTGCTCGGCGTCCTGACGGTTTCGGTGGCGTGACGGGCCCGGTGGTCTGACAGGCCCCGCTGCCGGGAGGCCGTTCATCGCCCTGCCTTGAGGATTAACGCCCCAGGCGCCCATCACGGGTGCCTGGGGCGTTAATCCTTCCCTGCGCCGAGGGGATATCGCCCAGGAAGGGACTCACCGTCCACGGTGCGGGGCGAACTCCTCGATCACGGTCGTGCCCTTGACGAGGTTCTCCCACATGGGGGTGACCTCGTCGATGCTCTCGCCGCGGCCTGACGGGAAGTGCGGTCGCGCAGCCCGCGCCGCGCGAACCGGGTGAGGCAACCGGCCGGGGCGATCCGTTCAGGTGGCTCGATCTGGCTTCGCGGTCCGGGAGCGGGGGTTGTCCGCGAGCATGGCGCAGAACAGGGCGCCCTGCTCGATGGCGTCGTCCAGGGCGACATGGCTGTGCCGTGTGCTCTCATCGAACCAGGAGCGGGGCATCAAGCGTTTGACGGTCGACCGGTAGTCGGTGCCCAGCAATGCCATGGCGTAGGTCTTGATGTCCAGTGCGGAGTGCGAGAAAGGGCTCGACCCGGCGAAGCGGATCAGGTACCAGTACACGAACAGGAAGTCGAAGGCGGCGGGGTAACCGACGAACACCGGCCGGCCGGGTAGCGCGTTGAGCCAGTCCCGATACCGCACCATCGCCACGCTGGGGTCCTGCTGGTCGGTGCGGCACGTAGCCCACGCCTGCGGCTGGCTGGCCCACCACGTCATGGTGGCGGCGTCGCTGACGGCGTCGGGGAGAGTAGCCAGGTTGATGCTGAACGTGTCCACCAGAGTCCCGTCAGCGATGTAGGCGGCCGACGCGAAGCTCAGCATGGAGTTCTGGCCAGGGATCGGTCCGTCCGCTTCGACGTCGGTGCTGACGTAGATCTCGGTACAGGTCATGCCCGCAGAATAGGTGTGCCCGGTCGGGGGGTGCTGCAGCCGTTCTGCGATCACTGCCGCACCGGCACGCGGAAACGCGGTCAGACCGGGGAGTCTCCCGCCTGCTGGACACGATGCGGAGCCTCAAGTCCTGGGCCGAGCAGCACCTGGACGACGTCGTCGCCAACCGCGCAACCTACGACGACCGCACCGCCTGAGCCGGGAAACCGCCGGGTTCGGCCTGGTAGACGACGAGCTGCTGGTGGGGGGCGTCGTTGACGGTGAACGCCGAGAACGTGACGTGCAGGTCGCCCACCCGGGGATGTCGCAGATGCTTGCCGTCCTGCGTCTTGCTCCTGACCTCGTGGAGGCGCCAGAGGGCGGCGAACTCGGAACTGGCCCGCGAGAGCTCCTCGACAACCACCGCGATCCGCGCAGACGAGGGGGCGACCCCGTACGCGGCCCGGATCTCCGCGACGCAGCTGTGTGCGGAGCGTTCCCACTCCCTGTAGAAGTCACGGCCGGCCGGATCAGGTGCCCACCGGTCCTGGATGGTCCTCGCCGGAGCTGGACCACCACTGGGCCTTTCGAGACGTCGCAAGCTCGGCTGCGGTGCTCCTGGAGACCCGGGAGACGTTCCATGGCGACGACGGAACAGGGCTGCGGACTGCGTGAGAGGCTGCCTCGCCGGTGAGGTTACCCGCCGCGCGGACCGTGTCTGAGCTCGTCGTCGATGCCGTCGCCGACGCCGTTGTCCGGGCGTTCCACTCGCACGGGATTGCCGCGGACGATCTCGTCGTGCATCCGGCGGCGGGCGGCTCCCGAGGCGCGGTCGGCGGCGGCGTCGGTCTCGGCCAGACGGTGACGCAGCCGCTCCAGGGCGAGGCGCCGGTTGGTCTCGAACCGGCGCTCGTCGTCCACCACGACGACCAGCCCGGTCGGGCGGTGGGTGGCGCGGGCCGCCGTGCTGGCCTTGTCGCGGTGCTGGCCGCCGGGGCCGCCGGTGCGACAGGCCACGACGTCGACGTCCGTCTCGGCGAACCGGGTGCCGGGCGGCTCGGGGTCGCATCGACGGGCGTTGACGTACCAGTTCTTCCGGCCGGAGCCAGCCCGGTAGGGGCTGGGTGCCTGCCAGCACACGGTGCCGGTCCAGGAGCCGGCGAACGTGCCCGCACCCGGCCCGCTCACCCGGACCAGGACCGACCGCCAGGTGTCACGCCGCTCACCGGGGACGGCGTCCAGCCGCTGCACCGCCAGGTGCCGCCCGGCGGCATCGGCTTCGAGCCGGGCCACCAGCTCGGCGACGGCCCAGGCGCACTCCTGCGGTCCCCGGCCCGCGGACAGCAGCAGGTCGACCCGGTCCGCACGACCGTCGTTGTGGGCAGGGCGGTTGTGGGCAGGTGGGTCGGTGGCGGGGTGGTCGGTGGCGGGGCGGTTCAACGTCGGCTCCGGGGCTTGCGCCGGCCGCCGGTCTTGCCGCCGGTCTTGTAGGTGACCAGGGGGACGGTCGTGGCGATCGGGGTGGCCAAGCCGTGCTCGACAAGGTCGGCGATGACCTGGTCGATCCGCTTGTAGGCCCCGGGTGCCTCCTCGAACAGCAGCTGCCGGTCCCCGCACACGACGAGCGACCCCAGCCGGGTACGGCGCAGCTCGGCGACCGTGTGCTTGGCCAGGCCGCGCTGCAGGGCCTGGGCGCGCGACATCTTGCGCCCGGCCCCGTGAGCGATCGAGTGGTTCGCCGCCGCCCCGGCATGCGCCGCCACCAGGTAGGAGGGGGTCCCGCGGGAGCCGGCGACCAGGACCACCCCCTCGCCCGGAGCCGCGCCCTTGCGGTGCAGCCATACCCCGTCGTGGTGCTGGACCAGGTTGTGGCAGACGTCCACCACGGGTGCGGTCGGGGTGGCTCCCAGGGCGTGCGCGACCCTCGCCGCGATCACCGCGCGGTTGAGGGCCGCCCACCGCACCGCTTCGTCGTGCGCGGCCAGATAGGCCGCCGGGTCGGGAGCCGGGCCAGCGCCGTGGCGTTCGGTGTGCGCGCGCAGGACGCGCTCGCCGAGCCCGCGGGAGCCGCTGTGGACGAGCAGCATCAGGTCTCCGGTGGCCAGGCCGAGTCCCAAGGCCCGGGCGGCGTCCGGGGTCGAGGCGATCCGGGCCAGTTCGACGAAGTGGTTGCCGCGCCCGACGGTGCCCAGGCCCTGCGGATGGCCCGCCGGTACGTCGTCGGGGCTCCCGATGCACACGGCGTCCCAGGCAGGGTCGTCGGCGTCCCGATCGGGGTCGAGGGGCTGGTCGAGGTCGGGGAAACGGGCCGCGAGACGTTCGGGCACCGGGCGCCGGAGGGCGATCGGGAACACCGCGATCCCGCATCCGATGTCGGAGCCGACCAGGTGCGGGTACACGACCGTCGACGTCATCGCGGTGCCGATCGGTGCTCCCTTGCCGGGGTGCAGGTCGGGCATGCCCGCGATGTGCAGCATCCCGTCCAGGGCCGCGACTTGATGGCACTGATCGACCGCGTCGGACTCGATCCAGCTGGACGGCGAGGCGAACACGGTGACGGACGCCGGGCCGTCGGCAGACGCACGGGGCAGGGCAAACGAGGACGATGCGGGAGGGAACGGGGCGATAGAGGGCGGAACAAAGGGAGATTGCTCGGACAAGGACGCTCTTCCTCGACAGGGATACTCGGCAGGAGTGGGGATGCGTGGGTCCGGCGCTCGGGTGCGCCTGTCAGAACGTCATGCCGGCAACGGTCCCGGATTCCCATGGTTCCGGGCAACGGATTTTCCCGGCCGTCCCTTCGGATACCGCCACCGCTCCCCGGGGCAGGCGGGTACTCATGTTCCCCGCGGCGCCCCGTCGTGGACCGTTCGGCGACATCCGCTGTCGGGCCCTGCCAGGATGCTCGGCATGCTGCGCTTCCCGGCCCCGGTCACCCGAGCCGCCGCGGACGCACTGGGCTGGATCGGGGACATCGTCGGTCCGGTGGACTTCGCCGGGGTGCGGTTCCTGGCCGTCGTCGACGCCGAGGCGCTCGCGGAACGGCCGCCGTCGTCGCAGGAGCCGCCGTCGGAGCAGGGGCGGCCCTGGCTCACCGGCGCTCTCGTCGAGGGGCCCGCGACCCCCGGACTGCTGAGGGCGGCGTCCCGCCTGGCGGCGTACGCCCCGCGCGCGGTGCTCGTCCGGGAGCGTCGGGGGCTCACCGGGTTCCTCGTCGACGCGGCCCTGCTCGACCAGGGGGTGGTCGTGGCGGGGGCAGACGGGGTCACCGTTCTCGCCCCGGCGGGGCCAGTGGTGCCCCGGGGCGGCGTCACCGCCTTCGACCGGGAGTTGCTCCGTCAGGTGCGTCGGGCACGAGGGCGCCGGGACGGCATGCTGCCCGTCCTCGCCCACTCGTTCATCGCGGCGGGGAGCCGCAACTCGAGGCGATGACGGTCCTGCAGGTGCAGGACGGCCCGTCCGGCTGCGGCGCAGGTGTCCGCCCAGGCCAGAGCCGGGTCGGGGGCAGCCAGAACATCCCCGGCGAGCGCCGTCCAGCACGCGACGTCGTGACGCACGGCGTCCTCGACGATCTCGCGCGGGATCTTCTTGGGCGGCCACTGCTCCGCGAGGCGCTCCAGGGACCGCCCGGCGCACGGGCCGCAGGGGCAGCGGGCCAGGTGTACGTCGTCCAGGGGTGCGAGGGCGGACAGCACCGCGCCGTGCTGCCAGCACGCCAGTTCCGGGAGGAAGACCAGGGGAGAGGTCTGTTGTGCCTGGTACTGGCGCTGTTCGTTGCGGCGCATCGGCAGCGCGTGGTGGCGCAGCGAGGTCAGGACCCCGACGGCGCCCAGGGTGCCGCCGAGCGCGGCGAAGGCGATGCCCGTCGTGTCGGTGCGCAGCAGCTCCACCCGGTGACCGGCGCGTCCGGCCGCGGCGAGGAGCTGGCGGAGCCCTTCGACGGCCCCTTTCGGCTTCATGGGGTCCCTGGCGTCCGCCAGTGTCAGGGCCAGTGGCCCGGTGTGGTCGGCGACATGGTCGAGCAGGGGACGCCGGTGCGTCGTCAGCCACGCCCCGTCGAGGACGAGCGCGCGGACGACGTCCTCGGCGAGGGGCCGTG
>JAUPKM010000030.1 GCA_030837445.1 Actinomycetota bacterium | reverse complement strand
GTGTACACGAAGTTCGGCCACCAAGGCGACATGGAGAAGGGGGTCGCCCGCTGCGAGAAGGGCGTCCTGGCCATCGACGACCCGAACGAACTCGAAGGCATCGAGGCCCTGGAACTACTTAGGCCGGACTGCATCTTCACCGGCAAACGGCCGGGCGAGGTGGCCAAGAAGGTCGGCACTCCCTACCTGAACGCCCACGCCTACCATAACGGCCCCTACAAGGGCTTCGAGGGCTGGGTCCGGTTCGCCCGCGACATCTACAACGCGATCTACTCGCCGATCCACAAGCTCTCGTTCGAGGACATCTCGGTCCCGTTGGTCGACACCACAGCCCCGGCCCGCGGGTTCGCCACCCAGCAGCACATCTCGGACGCCGACCTGCCCGAACAGGTGCGCGAGAACCCCGCGCTGCGCCAGTACACCGGCAAGTACGACATCGTCGCCGCCGTCCAGGCACGCAACCTCGCCGCCCGCGAGGCGGCCCGCAAGCAGCCCGCGACCTGAGCCCGTCGGATCTGAAGGAAGAGATGGTCATGGCAACCGTGCAGCACACGCAGGTCGTCGTCCCCGCCCCGCCCGGACCGTTCGACCCCGCCATCCCGCAGGACGCGATCCTGCGCGAAAGGGTCGAGCAGCTGATCGACTTCATCATGAAGAACTGCCTGTGGCAGTTCCACTCCCGGCGTTGGGACCGGGTGCGGCAGAACGAGAACATCCTCGGAATGACGGCCAGGATCCTGGCCGGGGAACAGATCGACCTGTCCGACCCGTTCGACCGCTGCTACCACGTCGACGCCTACCACCTCGCCGAGAGCTACCGCAGGCGCTGCGCCTGGATGAACGAGCTGCACGACGACGAGATCCGCGAGGTCATCGCCGCCACGAAGGCCCGGCTCGATGTCCTGACCATCACCGGATCGCTCAACGCCGAGCTCACCGACAAGCACTACTGAGGAGGTGGCCCGACGTGGGCTGTGAACTGAAACCGAAGGAACGCTCCGGCATCATCAACCCGATCTTCACCTGTCAACCGGCCGGGGCTCAGTTCGCCAGCATCGGCATCAAGGACTGCATCGGCATCGTGCACGGCGGTCAGGGCTGCGTGATGTTCGTGCGACTGATCTTCTCCCAGCATTTCAAGGAGAGTTTCGAGATCGCCTCGTCCTCGCTCCACGAGGACGGCGCGGTGTTCGGCGCGCTTGACCGGGTGGAGGAGGCGGTCGACGTCCTGCTGACCCGATACCCGCACGTCAAGGTGGTGCCGATCATCTCGACCTGCTCCACCGAGGTCATCGGCGACGACATCGACGGCTGCGTCACCAAGCTCGAGAACACGCTGCTCAAGGAGAAGTTCGCCGACCGCGAGGTCCACCTGATCCCGGTGCACACGCCGAGCTTCGTGGGCAGCATGGTCACCGGGTACGACGTCTCGGTGAAGGACTACGTGAAGCACTTCGCCACGAAGACCGAGCCGAACGGCAAGCTGAACCTGTTCACCGGATGGGTCAACCCCGGAGATGTGAAGGAACTCAAACACCTGCTCGCGGCGATGGACGTCGACGCCACCGTCCTGTTCGAGATCGAGAGCTTCGACTCGCCGATGATGCCGGACGGCAGCGCCGTCTCGCACGGGGAGACCACGATCGAGGACCTCCAGGGCACCGCGAACGCGCTCGGCACCATCGGCGTGAACCGGTACGAGGTCAGCCAGGCCGCGGCCTACCTGGAGAAAGAGTTCGAGATTCCGACCGTCATCGGGCCGACGCCGATCGGGATCCGCAACACGGACACCTTCCTGCGCAACGTCTCCAGGTTGACCGGTAAGCCGATCCCGCAGTCGCTGGTCGTCGAGCGGGGTATCGCCCTCGACGCGCTCACCGACGTCACGCACATGTTCCTGGCGGACAAGAGGGTCGCCATCTACGGCTTCCCGGATCTGGTGATCGGGCTCGCCGAGTTCTGCCTGGACCTGGAGATGAAGCCGGTCCTGCTGCTGCTCGGCGACGACACGACGTACGACTCCGACCCGCGGATCCAGGCCCTGCAGGCGGGCGTGGACTTCGACATGGAGATCGTCACCAATGCCGACTTCTGGGAGCTCGAGAACAGGATCAAGAACGAGGGTCTTGAGCTCGACCTGATCCTCGGACACTCCAAGGGCCGGTTCGTGGCGATCGACAACCAGATCCCGATGCTGCGGGTCGGTTTCCCGGTCTACGACCGGGCCGGGTTTTTCCGGCACCCGGTGATGGGCTACGCCGGCGCCACCTGGCTGGCGGAGGGCATGGCGAACACGCTCTTCACCGACATGGAGCACAAGAAGAACAGGGAATGGATCCTCAACGTCTGGTAGGAGGCGAGCGATGAACCGCAGCACCCCAGTCACCAGCGACGCGGTCGCCGCCGCCCGCGGCTACCACCGGACCGCCGAAGGCATGCGTGCGGACCGCGCCGCGAGCCTGGTGTTCAACGTCGCCAGCGTGGCACTCGAGCACTACCTCATCGCGATCTGCAACTCGAACGGGGTCGAACCGGTCTCGCACACCTTCAGCGACCTGATGTCGGACGTCGAGTCCCTGCTGGACGTCGAGCCGGACGTGAGCGACGCCGTCCGATCCCTCGACGAGATCTTCGGGATCTGCTCGGTCGACGACTACCACCACACGGAACCGACCGGGGCGGACGCAGCCAAGGCGCTGTGGGCCTGCGAACAGTTGGCGGAGCTCATCCTGCCGGACCCGGACGGTGAGGCCGCGTGATCGAACTGGCCTCACAGGTCACCTACCGCGACCGTGACCTGACCGATCCCGAGCGCGTGGAGCGGTTCCTGCGCGCGGCCAAGGTGGGGGTGGTCGCCGTCAACGACGTCGACGGCTTCCCCTACGCCGTCCCGGTCAACTACGTCTGGCACGACGGCGCGGCCTGGATCCACGGGATGGGGTCGGGCAAGCGGCAGCGCCTGCTCGGCGGCACGGCGCTGGGGCCGGCGAAGGTGTGCTTCACCGTCTTCCGGGACGACGGCACCGTCCCGGACCCAGTGGCCTGCCAGGCAGACACGGCCTACCTGAGCGTGCTGGTCCTCGGGGTCGCCGAGCGCGTCACCGTCGCGGACCAGGCTGCGGCGGCGTTACAGCTCATCGTCGAGAAGTTCCTGCCCGAGCGCACCGGGCCGGCCATCGGCGGCCGGCTGATCGAGACGTACCGGTCGGCGCTCGACGGCAACGCGGTCGCGGTCCACCGGATCGTGCCCTGGCAGATCACCGCGAAGCAGAACCGCCACCCGGACGGCGAGCCGGGAAGTTCGTCGTGACCACCCCGCAGGAACTGGACCGGGTACGGGACGCGTGTGCCGCTGTCGGCTCCCCGGGCGGCCCGCAGATGACGATCATGCGGCGCTGCCGCAGCTGCCGGGCGGACGCCATGGGCCTGCTCGACGACGACCGCAGCGGGGACCTCGCCGCAGCAGCCCAGCTGAAGGAGAGCGTCGCATGATCACACAGGT
>JAUPKM010000230.1 GCA_030837445.1 Actinomycetota bacterium | reverse complement strand
GGTGGCACCGGCGAGGTGGAGGTCCGGATATCCTTGGGGCGCATCGCGCGGGTGTAGCTCAATGGCAGAGCCCCAGCCTTCCAAGCTGGCCATGCCGGTTCGATCCCGGTCACCCGCTCCAAGACACGGCATGTCGAACAGTCCGGCAGGGCCCGCTGACGGCACCGCGCTGGTCCTCAGCGCGCCACTCGTCAGGCGGCGTCAGCCCGGGCCGCAGGACAGCCCCTTCCGGGCACGACGACGTCGCTCCAATAGTGTGCGAGCAGCGGAGCGACCGACTGACCTGTGACGGGAGATGGCGTGCTGACCACGGAGGAAGCCGAGTACGCGCCCTGGCCTGCTTTCGACGACGAGCAGATCGAGGCTGCCGCCAGCGTCTTGCGCAGCGGCCGTGTCAACTACTGGACGGGCACTGAGGGCCGCATGTTCGAGGAGGAGTTCGCGGACTTCACCGGCCTGAGGCACGCCGTGTTCGTGTCGAACGGCACAGTCGGCCTTGAGGCAGCCATTCAGGCGCTGCAGCTGCCGCCTGGCGGGCAAGTGGTCACGACTCCCCGCACGTTCATCGCCACCTCGTCTGCGATCGTTCGCAGCGGCCTGCGCCCCATCTTCGCCGACGTTGACCCCCTCAGCGGCAACATCACCGCTGATTCCATCGAGGCGGCCCTGACGCCGCAGACGGTCGCCGTCGTCGTCGTGCACCTCGGGGGCTGGCCGGCCGACATGGTGGCGATCAAGGAACTGTGCGAGCGTCACGGACTCGCACTCGTGGAGGACTGTGCGCAAGCCCACGGCGCGATGATCGGCGGCCAGCATGTCGGCGTGTTCGGCGACATAGCCGTCTGGTCGTTCTGCCAGGACAAGGTCATCACGACCGGTGGTGAGGGCGGCATGGTTGCCACGAACAACAGCACCCTGTTCCACAGGGTCTGGTCGCTCAAGGATCACGGCAAGTCCTGGGACGCCGTCTACCGACGTGAGCACCCCTCTGGCTACCGATGGCTCCACGAGTCGTTCGGCTCGAATTTCCGCGGTACCGAGGTCCAGGCTGCCATCGGTCGCATTCAGTATCGCCGACTGCCCCAGTGGCGGAGGGAGCGCACTCAGAACGCCCTCATCCTCGCCAGCTCTCTCGAGGGAACACCTGGCGTCACTGTGCCCCTTCCCCCTCACGACCTGACCCACGCCTACTACCGGCTCTATGCCTACATCGAGCTCGAGGCACTTGCCCCAGGCTGGACGCGCAACCGCGTAGCTGACGAAGTGACCAGGCTCCAGCCGATTCCCGTGCTCACTGGCTCGGGGTCGGAGATCTACCGGGAGGCAGCCTTCCAGTCCACGGATTCCGTCCCGGCGCGACGCTTGCCGAATGCCCATCGACTAGGTGACAGCGCCATGGCGCTTCTTGTTCATCCCGGCTTGACTCCCGAGAACATGCAGGGGATCGCCCGAAACCTCACGGCAGTGCTGGCGGAAGCCACCGGCACCTGAAACTCGCTCATGCATCTCGCTCATGCATGAGGTCACCCACTCGGGTGCCCGTGAAGGTACCCCGCGAGTGGGACGGGCCTGACCCTCCGAAAGCGGTGATGACGCGGTAGCCGCCTTCGGGCACGGCGGACGGTTGGGCGGTCTGACCCCCATCGATCAGCCCCCAAGATTCGTCGCATCTTCCCCACGAGTCACGTGGGCCCCTTGCCCTCCATTGGGTACCATCAACTGCCACAACCGGTGGCGGCGGGGAGGCAACTATGTTCCAGGGGAGCCTCGGGCTCGTCGTGGTCCTGGTCACCGTCGTCATCGTCATCTCCCTGGTCCTGCTTGCCATGGTGATCGCATTCAAGGTCAGACGCGATCGTCGCGAGCGCCGGGCCGAGCGCTTCCGCGACCGTCTGTGGAAGGCGTGGGTCAACAACGACGCCGGCCAGCTGGTAGCGACCTACCGAATCGTCGCGCGCGGAGGACACCAGGCGCAGAGCGACTTCATCCAGGTGAGCGAACGTGCCGTGAGTTCGGACTGGTGGACGGCGGACCGGCTCGAGCACCTGAGAGAGGCGGCTGCGGAGGCCGGCTTCAGCCAGGCTATTCGCAAGCAGCTGGCCTCCCGCAGCGACGTCAAGCGCGGGCTCGCGGTCACGATGGCCGGCTACCCAGGAGCGGTCCTTCAGCCTCAGGAGCTCGCCCCCTTTCTGAAGGACTCGGAACCCACAGTCCGGCTCGCCGCAGCGGGCAGCCTTGAGCGTATGGCCGACCCCGGGTCCGCTGACGTCCTGATCACGGCGTTGATCAACGAGGATCTGCCCGACGAGCGCATCATCGAGCGAATTGGCCACGGCTGGGCCGTCACCAGCATCCTGTCGCGCCTGGGAGACCCTGGGCAGCAGGATTCCTCGCGCGTGCGCTGCGGCTTGGCACGGGCGCTGGCGCTCGCGGCCGATCCCCGGGCCATGCCGTTCCTGGAGCTGATGGCCGTAGAGGGCACAATCGAGGAGAAGGTCCAGGCGCTCAAGGCCCTCGTCGCATGTGCTCCGCACGCTGACGACCAGCAACGAGCCGAGCTCGAGATATTCGCTCGCCACCTCATCGATGACGAGCACCCGGTCGTCAGAACCCAGGTGGCGCTCGTGCTCGGAGCCGCGGGTTACGAGTCGGACATCCCCATTCTCGCCCGCCTGGTCAGCGACAACGACTGGTTCGTTCGGCGCGCTGCGGCACGGGCGCTTGCGCAGATGGGGTCGCCCGGCCTAGCAGCGCTGCGACGACTCGCCGCTTCGGACGACCGGTACGCGGCCGAGCGCGCGCGTGAAGAGATCACCTTCGCGACGATCATGGCAGCTCGCCTGGCCGCGGACACCGGCCAGGACTTCGAGAGGATCCTGACAGACGGAACCGCCGGAACCGATAGACCTACGCCGCGCGGCGGCCCGTCGGCTGCGGTGGCCGCTGCCGCCGCGAGTGCTGCGGTTACCGCTCACCGAACCGCAACGGCTCCCTCTGACAACCCGCCAGGCTCCGACTCCCCGGCAGCTGGCGAGAGCCCAGGGCAGGACGCATCGGGCGTCCCGACTGCGCTCGCGCCGACCATCACCGCGACACCGCAGGCGAGCACCGTGGCCCCCGTCGCCCCCCCTGTCCTCCGACTGGCGGTCGAGGGCGACGTTGCCGTGCCGCGTCAGCAGCGAGACGCCATCGGCACCAACCCACTGGAGTCCCCGATCGCCTCATACGTGCCGGCGATCGTCTTCCTGCAGTCCTCACGCAAGGCCGCGGCTGGGATCCCGGAGGCCTCGCGCGGCGAGGCCACGGTCCCGGGTTCCTCTGAGACGACGGAACCCAAGACGGAAACCGAGCCCAGGATGACAGCGCTGGTGAGCTCCGCCACCATCGCCCGGCAAGGGCACCCGGTCATCATCACCGGCCGCTGCCGCCCACGGGCACGAGGCCGCCGGGCACGTCTAGAGGTGCTCGTTGGCGACCGTTGGCGCAAGGTCGACACGACTGCCCTGACAAGCAAGGGCCGATTCGCGTTCGGAATCGACGACACAGGCACAGTGGGCGCCACCTATACCTACCGCATCGTCATCCTGCCCAGGAAGAAGAACCGTCCCTTGGCTTCGGGTGAGCCGATGACGATCACCGTCGTGCCGTGACTGTCGACGACCTGATCGACGGTTATCGGCAGTTCTTCCTGTGGTTCGACTCGCTCGTGCTGTTCTACGTGATGGCACTGAACGTCTTCTACTTCTTGTTCGTCTTCAGCGGCTGGCGAACGGTGCACCGGTACGTGGCGCTGCGACCGATGCGCGACTACGGCTACGTGGGCCGCTCCCCCCTTTCGATGGCCGTGAGCATCCTCGTCCCGGCCTACAACGAGGAGAAGACGATCGTGCCGGCCATCCAGGCGCTGCTCCGCACGCAGTTCAACGAGCTAGAGGTGGTGATCGTCAACGATGGCTCGACCGATGGAACCCTGAGGGTGCTGGAGGAGGTCTTCACCCTCGTGCCGATCGATCGCAGCCCGCGCTCAGGCCTTGCGACCAAGCCTGTCCGCGGCGTTCATGCCTCCGTGACCGAGCGCCGCATCATCGTGATCGACAAGGAGAACGGGGGCAAGGCGGACTCGCTCAACGTGGCTCTCAACTACTCGCAGTACCCACTCGTGTGCGCCATCGACGCGGACACCATCATGGATCCCGGTGCCCTCGCGAGGCTGGTGTGGGAGTTCCAGTCGGACCCGGACATCGTGGCGACCGGCGGGATCGTCCGCATCATCAACGGCAGCAGCGTCAAGGGCGGACAGATCACTCAGGTCCGTACGCCTCGCGACATCCTCGGGAACATTCAGATCGTCGAGTACCTGAGGGCCTTCCTGGGCGGGCGCCTCGCATGGTCACGCTGGAACATGCTGCTGATCATCTCCGGTGCATTCGGGCTGTTCCGGCGGGACGTCCTCATCAGCGCCGGCGGCTACGACACCGACAATGTCGGGGAGGACGCCGAGCTCGTTGTGCGCATCCGCCGTCTGCGCGCCGAGCAGGGCCTGCCGTGCCGGATCACCTTCTTCCCCGACCCGATCTGCTGGACCGAGGCGCCGTCAGACATGGCCGCCTTGAGCCGACAACGGGATCGGTGGCAGCGGGGCCTCGGCGAGCTCCTCATCAAGCATCGGCGCATGACGTTCAATCCACGATACGGACGCATCGGGATGCTGGCAGTGCCCTTCTACTGGATCTTCGAATTCCTCGAGCCGGTCATCACCGTGACGGGCGTGACACTGGTCGCGATCGGATTCGTCGTGGGCCTCGTCGACCCATTCACCTTCGCCCTCATCCTCAGCCTCATCACGTTCTATGGCTTCTTCATCAGCCTAGGCGTGATCATGATGGAGGAGCGAGCCTTCCGCCGATACCCCAACTGGCGCGATCTCCTTCGCATGGGGCTCGCCGTCTTTGCCGAGAACTTCGGCTACCGGCAGTACCTGGCGTACGTGCGATTCCGTGCCATGTTCCGCATCCGTACGAGCAAGTCAGAATGGGGCGAGAACGTCCGGTCTGGGTTCCACGACGAGGAGTTCGCGTACAACGAGGAGTCGCGGGACCCGGCTAGCATCGACCCCGCCGTCCGCGGCTGAGATCAGGAGCTCGCACTCTCTGAGGGCACAGTCGATGGGGTCAGCTGCGCGGTGTCCCGGAGCGCCTGGGACAGCGCCAGCATCCCCGGCTTGATCCGCTCGCGGTACTCCGCCTTCTGCCAGGGTTCCCAGTCGATCTCCAACGCGATGGGCGGCTGGGTGGCGGTGTCGATGGTCAGGCCTATCCGCTCCACGGGGACGGCCTCCGCCGCTCCGTTGACCGGCACGAACGCAGTCTTCGACGACGGATCACTGAGATTGAGCATGCCCCACGGGATGCGCATGTCCAGCGTGCGACGGTTCCATGACCAGGTCGCACGCGAGTCGTAGTCAGCGTCATCCGGGTTCATGTTGCCCTCGATCATTCGGCCGATCTCGTAGAACTCGGCGGGGCGCTCAGGGAACCCGTTGACTGCGGGGTAGGCGCGGTTGGCAGTCAGGCGCTGCAGCGACCATCCCGGGAATTCGGCTGGCGGCATGTCCTCCGGCTTGACACGATCGAGGAGGATCGGGTTGATCTCCTCACGGACATAGGCCGTCATCGTCCCTGCGTTGTAGTCGTAGATGATCGCGATGTCAGCGGTTCCCGCATCGGTGCGCGCACCGGGCGGTGCGAGGCCGCCGGGGACCACGTCGAAGGCGTAGACGACAGGCTCCTCCGGTTCATCGTCGAACTTCGTGGTCAGGCGCAGGTAGGCGGCGTCCTTGGCGGCCGCCACCGACGTGATCCCCTCTGGGGCCTCGTAGTAGGTGCGCGGCTCAATGGGCACGGGGTCCATGGCGACAGCGCCGAAGAACTCCTCGTTCGTCAGCGGGTCGAGCCACAGCGCGCGACGCTCCGGATCCACGGCCAGGGTGCGCTGGATCGTGTTCCAGGTGAACTTGAACCACTCGTCGACCCAGATGAACAGCAGGCCTCCGGCGAGGCCGATGTCCTTGAACATGCGGAGCATGTCGGCGTCCATCTGCAGGGCTTCGGGCTCGGTGTGGAAGCCCTGATCGCGGCCGTTCGTCCCGTAGTGCGCCGACCCCAGAGACGACGGCACGCCGAACTCCGTGACCATCATGGGCAGGTCAACCTGAGCGTGATGGCGCTTGAGGTCGAGGAGGTAGGCGGCGTACGGGTCCGTGCTGCCGTTCGGGAGCGGCTCCTGGTAGGCGGCCTCGTAGCGAAGGAAGTCCGGGTAATAGGGGTAGGCGTGATAGCTCGCGAAGCTCCCACCGGGCCACGCGGCCGTGGGTCGTACGTGATTCGCGTCGATCCCGACGAGGTCCTCGATGTCGATGGGCTCGGCAGGATGCTCAAGCGGATCGGTCGTGGGCCAGTTCACGAACGCAATGGGGGAGCTACGTCCGCGGCCAGCCTCCGCCGTCGCAAGGTCATCCATCCGCTCGGCCAGCCATCTCTCGGTGGGGGTTGTCTGACCCGTGTCCGACGCACTGACGAAGTATGTCCCGGTGATCTCGGGGTAGTCCTGGTTGGCGCGATCCGTCTCGTCGATGGCCACAGGGTCGAGCTCGGCGCCGATGATCCATCCAGCCAGCCAGGCAGACACGTAGGCGGTCCAGGTGCCGCTGGCCCTTCCCAGCTGCGGTGCTCGCTCGAGGTCACCGCTCACG
>JAUPKM010000229.1 GCA_030837445.1 Actinomycetota bacterium | reverse complement strand
TGGCCGTTGATCACCCAGGACCTGCTGCGCAATGGTCGATACAAGGCACTCGTCCTGGCAGCGACCGTCGGAAATATGGGCGTAAGCGTGCTGGTCTTCGTGTCGACGATCTACCTGCAGGAGGTGAACGGTTTCAGTGGCCTGCAAGCAGGTCTGATGTTCATCCCGGCAGCGCTCGGGCTGTTGGTTGCCGGACCGGTCTGCGGTGCGTTGGCGTCGAAGGTCCCGGGACAACGGGTAATGACGGTGGCCCTATTGGGCGGTGCCGTCAGCCTCTGCGCCCTCGCCATGTTCTCCAACATCGTGCTCTACCTGATTCTTATGGCGATCACGTCATTCCTGCTCGGGGTCGGCTATGAGTTCGGCACGATCGGAATCCAGAGCGTGCTGACCGAATCACAGTCCGGTGAAGGTGCCGGCGTGCTGGTGACTCTGACGGTGGCCGTCGGCGGAATCGCAGTGGTGATCGCCGCGACCATTCTCCAATCCGTCGGTGGGGCCAAGGTTGACCAGCAGGCGATCACGGTCACCCTGCTGTGTACGGCAGCCGCAACCGCCGTGTTCGCCGTCATTTTCGGCGTTGCGGAATGGAAGAAGGCCACCCTTGTCACCTCCAAGGTGGCAACCAGCAAATAGCTCGCGTTCCTGTGCCACTACCTCGATACTGCTGGCATGACCAAAACTCGGCTCGTCCTGAAGGATGACCTCCTCGATACTCAGGTGCTGCGCACCATCGGCTCAGCGCCCTATGGGGGCGCCGATATCGGCGAGGCCCTCGCCACGGCTCGGACCATCCACGGCACCGACCTTGACGGTTGGTTCGGCGCATGGAATGCCCTCGCCGATCGGGTGTCCTCATTGGCAACTGAGGCCGAAGCTGCCGGAATGCGCGAGACTGCGCGGCTGGCCTACTGGCGAGCGTCGTCCTACTACCGCACCGCCGGTGTGATGCTGATCGCGGCACCTCTGGACCCGCGCCTGGTGGAGTCGAGCCACCTGCAGACGGCAACGTTCCAACGGGGTGCGGCACTGATGGAACAGCCACCGGAGATCATCGAGATCCCCTTCGAAGATACGACCCTGCCGGGCTACTTCTTCGCCGTCGACGACAGCGAGCGACCGCGGGCGACCGTCATACTCACCGGCGGGTACGACAGTACGAAGGAGGAGGGCTACTTCTACAACGCGGCCGCCGCGCTTGCAAGGGGGTACAACGCCCTTGTCTTCGATGGGCCGGGCCAGGGTGCCGTGCTCGTCGACCAGGGGATACCCCTTCGCGCTGACTGGGAGAACGTCGTGACTCCCGTTGTGGACTACGCCATCACACGGCCCGATGTGGATCCTGCCCGAGTGGCGCTGATCGGACCGAGTCTCGGGGCCCACCTGGCGCCCAGGGCCGCCAGCGCGGAGCACCGGCTGGCCGCTTGCATCGCCGACTGCGGGGTGTTCGACATGTATGCCTCATTCCTGAGCCGACTGCCCGGACCTCTCCGGTCAGGCTTCGAAGCGGGGCACCACACCGCGGTCTCGGCCGTGCGGGAGATGCTGGATCATCTGGCGAAACAACCTACTGCGGGCTGGTCGCTGCGACGCGGCATGCTGGTGCACGGCGTCGGCACGCCGCTCGAGTACGTCGAGGCGATGAAACCGTTCTCTTTGGTAGGCCGGGCAGGCGCAATTCAGTGCCCAACCTTCGTCTGCAACGGAGAGAACGACGACATCAGCTCGACCGCGCCCGAGTTGGTCGCGGCGCTGACCTGTCCCACTGAATTCGTCACCTTCACCGCGGCTGAGGGTGCCGGGGACCACTGCGAGTTGGGCGCCCGAACACTATTCCACGCCCGCGCCTTCGACTGGCTGGACGCTCTACTTCACCCAACCGACTGACCACCTCGGCCGTGCCCCGGCTGGGTCGTCACCGAAGACGTAAAGCGAAGCAGTCTCGGGGAGGGCGTCGCGGTTGAGGCGGCGGCCCGCCCGAGCGGAACTCACCGCAGACTCCGCGACCCCCGGTTCAACAGTGCCATCCCGTCAGTGATCCCATCGACCGTCATCGGGAACATCTCGAACACTCCCCCAATCGCCTCGATAGTGGTCCCCCGCCACCTCGACAACGGCTCAGGGTTGAGCCAGATACTGCGGTCGAAGTGCCGATGAAGCATGGCCAACCACTCCAGCCCGGACACTGTCGCCCCACTCCCCAGTGCCATCGGCGTCCGAGACATCAGCTCATACTCCGCCATCAGCGCATCGCCGACCATGATCAGCTTGTAGTGCCCACCGCAGGCCCGCATCAGGTCGGGCACCCAGACCGGCTCGGTGAATCGATCGGTCTCGAAGACCTTGCCGTAGACACAGTTGTGGAAATAGTAGGTCCGCAGGTCCTTGAAGTGGGTCGCCTTCTTGGCTGCACTGAACAGCTGCGACATCAACTGCGAGTAGGGAAACATCGACCCGCCGACGTCGATCATCAGGATCACGTGCGTGTCCGGCCGCGACGGTGGCCGCAGGACGATCTCGATATCTCCGGCGTTCCTCGCCGTCTCGTCAATAGTTCGCTCGATATCGAGCTCCTGCTCGGCCCCCTCCCGCACGAAGCTGCGAAGTCGCCGAAGGGCCACCTCGAACTGACGGATGTCGATCGCCACATCGGACCGGTAGGACCGATAGTGCCGCGCATCGGCGATGCTGACCGCCGACCTGCCCCCTCCCGAACCCCCGGTGCTGACACCTCCGGCAGCCTGTCCACCCT
>JAUPKM010000228.1 GCA_030837445.1 Actinomycetota bacterium | reverse complement strand
TCCTTCGCACTGCTGCGCAGGCGGGCCACTGGTCCCTGTTCGACGGCGGCTACACGTTCGCATCCAAGATCGCCTCGGCGGCCGCAGAGTTCAGCGCTCCGCTGCCGACGGGCGCCTACATCGCCGCTGGGTTTGTCCTCTTCGCGCTGACCTTTGTCGTTAATGCACTGGCCCGGGCGGCGGCCGGCGGAAGGGTGAGTGGGGGATGACGACAGCACTCGATCAGCCGGTGAAGGCGGCGACCTTCCACCCGATCAGCACCGTCCGGAAGGTCAAGAACGCCGTCGCGACGTCGTTGTTCGCCGCATCGTTCGTGCTCGCGATGATCCCGTTGATCTGGTTGATCTTCACCGTTGTCTCCAAGGGCATCGCCGCGATCGTCAACTCGACGTGGTGGACGAACTCCCTTGCCGGTGTCCTGCCTGAAGAGTTCGCCGGCGGTGTCTACCACGCGATCTACGGCACGCTCATCCAAGCCGCGATCGCCGCCGCCATTTCCGTGCCGCTGGGCGTCATGGCGGCCGTGTATCTCGTCGAGTACGGCGGGGGACGGCTCGCAAAAGTCACCACATTCGTGGTGGACATTCTGGCTGGCGTGCCGTCAATCGTGGCCGCGCTCTTTGTCTTCGCGCTGTGGATCGCGACCCTGCGCTTCGAGCAGAGCGCCTTCGCCGTGTCGCTGGCGCTGGTGCTGCTGATGTTGCCAGTCGTCATCCGCAACACCGAGGAGATGCTCAAGCTCGTTCCTGATGAGTTGCGAGAAGCGTCCTATGCCTTAGGCATTCCGAAGTGGAAGACCATCGTGCGGGTCGTGATGCCGACCGCTCTGCCCGGCATGATCAGCGGGGTTCTGCTTGCGTTGGCTCGGGTGATGGGCGAGACGGCACCTGTGCTGGTGCTGGTCGGCTACAGCCGGTCGATCAACTTCAACTTGTTCGACGGGAATATGGCCTCCCTGCCGTTGCTGATCTACACGGAACTGATCAATCCCCTACCGGCCGGGGTGCTGCGGGTGTGGGGCGCCGCCCTCACCCTGATCTTGATCATTGCGGTGCTTTACCTCGGCGCCGGAATGGTCAACCGGTACCTGATGCGGAACAGAGGTTAGGAACCAGATGGCAAAGCGGCTCGATCTCAAGGACCTCAACATCTACTACGGCAGCTTTCATGCCGTCGCCAACGTAGAACTCGCGGTACTTCCGCGCAGTGTCACGGCCTTCATCGGCCCTTCCGGATGTGGGAAGTCGACCGTCCTGCGCACGTTGAACCGCATGCACGAAGTAATCCCCCGCGCGCGGGTGGAGGGTTCAGTGCTGCTCGACGGCGAGGACATCTACGCCCCGGGCATCGATCCGGTCAGCGTTCGCAAGACAATCGGCATGGTCTTTCAGCGGCCAAATCCGTTCCCTACCATGTCGATTCGTGACAACGTGGTGGCGGGACTCAGACTCCAAGGGGTGCGGGGCAAAGCCGTGCTCGAGGAGGTGACTGAGCGTTCGCTTCGCGGCGCCAATCTGTGGAATGAGGTCAAGGATCGGCTGGACAAGCCAGGCGGCGGTCTGTCTGGTGGGCAGCAGCAACGGCTCTGCATCGCGCGTGCTATCGCCGTGCAGCCCGATGTGCTCCTGATGGACGAACCGTGCTCTGCGCTGGACCCGATCTCGACGCTGGCAATCGAAGATCTGATCGCCGAACTCAAGCAGGATTACACGATAGTGATCGTTACGCACAATATGCAGCAGGCCGCCCGGGTCAGCGACCAGACCGCTTTCTTCAATCTCGAGGCAACCGGCAAGCCTGGTCGGCTCGTCGAGGTCGACGACACCGAGAAGATCTTCTCCAACCCGAGGCAGAAGGCGACGGAGGATTACATCTCGGGCCGCTTCGGCTGAGGGATGTGGTATGCACGTCGCGAGGGCGGGATGGAGGCGTGCGACGCTGACCTTGGTCGACACCGACCCCGGCGTCGCCGCTGGACTGATCGAGCAAGCGGCTGAGATCGGCATTGAATCCAGATGGTGTGCTGATGGAGCCGAAGCGCTCCTGGCTATCGGCGAAGACCGACCTGATGTCCTCGTTCTCGCCGCCCGCACCGTCGCGGTCGACGCGGCGCGGATCATCACCGTGGTCCGGAGCAGATGGGATTTCCCAATCCTGATCGGCTCCCCGAGTGCCGATGACGGGGAGGCGCGGGGCGCACTGGCCGCTGGGGCGTCGGCGCTCATCGCCCGCCCGTACGACATCAACGCTATTGCTCCGTTCGCAATCAATGGGGGTCAGCACCCGCGACCGATCGAATCGGAGTACAGCGCCGGTCCCATCGAAGTGAGCCGTGAGCGATACGAGACCCGTGTCGGCGGCCGGGACGTTCGGCTGACCCAGCGCGAACTTGAGCTCCTCGTCTACCTCATCGAGCGTCGCGGACGCGTCGCCAGCAGCGACGAGATCAGCCGGGCGGTCTGGGGCCATCCGGTGGATACCAACACCGTCGCTGTCCACGTACGGAGGCTGCGCGAGAAGCTGGGCCATGACCCCGAACACGGGGATTACATCCTCACCGTCCGTGGCGCCGGGTATCGGCTTTCCCCGTCGATTTACCGATGACCGGCGAAGGACGGTTCCGGCTGAGTCGGCCGATCCC
>JAUPKM010000227.1 GCA_030837445.1 Actinomycetota bacterium | reverse complement strand
TAGATGCCACTCGCGCCGAACTCGATGTCTACAACTTGGGCTGGACGGCCTACCTCACGGAGCGGGAGCAGGCGGAGCGTCGTCGTCGCCGGACTGCCGCGACCGCATCGAAACAGGCGGCGGTACTGCAATCTCAAGCGGAGCGGATGCGGGCGAAGGCGACCAAAGCCAAAGCAGCGCAGGGAATGCTCAAACGCGCCGAGAAGCTCCGCGGAACGGCCGCCGACCAGGCTCGGACCGCGGACCGGGTGGCCCACCTGCGGTTCCCGAAGCCGGCAGCATGTGGCCGGGTGCCGCTGACGGGGACCGAGTTGTCCAAGTCCTACGGGTCGCTGGAGGTCTTCATGGACGTGGACCTCGCGATCGACCGCGGATCGCGGGTGGTGGTGCTGGGACTCAACGGCGCCGGCAAGACCACGCTGCTTCGGGTGCTGGCGCAGGTCGAACAGCCTGACACCGGCGAAGTGGTCCCTGGACACGGACTGAGGCTGGGCTATTACGCTCAGGAGCACGAAACGCTCGATCCCGATACCTCGGTACTCGCCAACCTGGTCGCCTCCTCGGAAACGCTGAGCGAGCAGGAGGCGCGCAACGTGCTGGGATCCTTCCTGTTCTCCGGTGACACGGTCGCGCAACCCGCCGGCACCCTGTCGGGTGGCGAGAAGACCCGATTGGCGCTGGCCATGCTGGTGGTCTCCGGGGCCAATGTGCTGCTGCTGGACGAGCCCACCAACAACTTGGACCCCGCGAGCCGCGAGGAGATCCTGGGCGCGCTGGCCGAATACGAAGGTGCGGTCGTGCTGGTGACCCACGACGAGGGGGCAGTGACAGCGCTGTCGCCGGAGCGGGTGCTACTCCTGCCCGACGGTGACGAGGACATGTGGGGCCAGGACTACCTGGATCTGGTGTCGCTGGCATAGGTAGCCAGCTGGGGCCACGGGTTCAGGTCGCGGGTGCGCCGTCGTAGGGTTGTGGCGAACCTTGCCGGAACCGTTGCACCTCATGGCGATTGGGGTGTTCCAGGAACCCGGGGGGTGACCAGGGAAGCAACCGCGGAGGCAGCCGGTGACCACGTCCGAAACACACGAACTCCTGACGGCAGCGAAGATTGACGCCGTCCTGGATGGCGCGGTGCTGAGGTTGACTCTCGCCAACCCTGACAACCGCAATGCGCAGACGCCAGCCACCTGGCGTGCGTTGGCCGCCCTAGGCGATGACCTCCCGAACGAAGCCCGAGTGGTGATCCTCAGCGGCGCGGGCCCCGCGTTCTCCGCTGGCCTGGACCGTCGGATGTTTGCCGAAGGAATCCCTGGGGAGCCCTCACTGGCCAGCCTCGCAGATGTCGATGACGCCGGCTTCGATGCCCAGATCGCGGTCTACCAGCAGGCATTCACCTGGTGGCGGCGACGGCCCGTGGTGACAATCGCCGCTGTCCACGGCCATGCCGTCGGTGCCGGATTCCAGCTGGCCCTCGGCTGCGACCTGATGGTGGTCGCCGAGAGCGCGAAGCTGTCGATGAAGGAGGTCCAGCTGGGCCTCGTCCCGGACCTGGCTGGTACCTGGCCGCTGGCTCAGGCCGTCGGCCAGCGTCGCGCGTTGGAACTCTGCCTCACCGGTCGACCTCTGTCCGGTCGCGAGGCCGCCGACATTGGCCTTGCGCTGGCATGCGTTGAAGATGATGCCCTGGCCGCGACCGCTGCGGACCTCGCCGGGGCGATCGTGGCGGCCGCGCCCGGTGCCACCCGGGAGGTGCTTGAGCTGTTGCGGGGGGTCGCCGACCGCGATCATGCCGAACAGTGCGCCGCCGAGCGTCAGGCCCAGCGCCGGCGCATCCTGGAACTCGCCACCCTGCTGAGGGGATAGCTCGGCGATGTCGATGCACGGTGGGCCGATGTCCACGCTGCGCTCGTTCAGCCGTGACTCGTCCGTCACCGCCACCAAGATCAAAGAGGGAACTTTTCGCCGGATCCTGAAGTACGCCCGCCCCTACCGCGCCATCATCTCGGTGTTCCTGGTGATCCTGGTGATCGACGCGGGACTCACCGTCGCCCAGCCGCTGCTCTTCAGGCGGATCATCGACAAGGGTGTCACTCCCGGGGATTCGTCGGTCGTCACCTGGACCGCCATCGCTGTGGCAGTTGTGGCCATCTTCGACGCGGGACTGGGCCTGATCAGTCGCTGGTACTCCGCCCGGATTGGGGAGGGCTTGATCTATGACCTGCGGACCGAAGTCTTCACCCACGTCCAGACGCAGCCGATCGCGTTCTTCACTCGGGCCCAGACCGGCGCCCTGGTGTCCCGGCTGAACAGTGACGTGATCGGGGCTCAGCAGGCTTTCACATCCACTTTGTCCGGGGTGCTGGGCAACGCGATCAGCGTGCTGGTCGTGCTGGGGACGATGCTGGCGCTGGATTGGCGGATCACGGTCGGGGCGTTGGTGCTGCTGCCGTTGTTCCTGCTGCCGGCCCGCTGGCTGGGTCGACGACTGCAGTCACTGACTCGGGAACAGATGCAACTGAACGCAGACATGAGCACCCAGATGACCGAGCGGTTCAACGTCGCCGGGGCGTTGCTCGTCAAATTGTTCGGCGACGCCGACCGCGAATCGGGGGCCTTCGCCGGTCGGGCGGTGCGGGTGCGGGATATTGGTGTCAAGATCGCGATGGCGAACCGCTACTTCTTCACCGCACTGACCCTCGTCGCCGCCATCGCGACCGCGTTGGTCTACGGGGTCGGCGGCAACGCGGTCATCAAGGGTGCGATGACGCTTGGCACGTTGGTCGCTTTGGCGGGGCTGCTGGGCCAGCTGTACGGGCCCTTAACGGCCTTGAGCAACGTCCGGGTGGACGTGATGACGGCACTGGTGAGCTTCGACCGGGTGTTCGAGGTGCTGGATCTACCGCCGCTGGTGTCCGATGCGCCCGACGCCGAGCCGCTCCCCCCGGGTCCCCTCGGGGTGGAATTCAGCGACGTCCACTTCCGCTACCCGAATGCTGACGAAGTATCGCTGGCCTCGCTCGAGTCCATTGCCCGACCTGACAGCCGACCCAATGAGGAGATTCTGAAGGGGATCTCCTTCACCGCCGAGCCCGGCGCGCTGGTGGCGCTGGTGGGCCCGAGTGGAGCTGGGAAGACCACCATGACGGCCTTGATCGCACGCATGTATGACGCCACTGACGGTGCGGTCAGCGTCGGCGGTAAAGACGTCCGCGGGTTGACCGGTACCTCTCTGCGGTCGGCCGTGGGCTACGTCACCCAAGAGGCCCACCTGTTCCACGAAACGATCAGGGAGAACCTGCTCTACGCACGCGACGACGCGACCGAGGAGCAGATCTGGCGGGCGTGCGCCGACGCGCAGATCGACGGGCTGGTGCGCAGCCTGCCCGACGGTTTGGACACCGTTGTCGGCGATCGCGGCCACCGCTTGTCCGGTGGCGAGAAGCAGCGGATCGCGCTTGCTCGGCTACTGCTCAAGGAGCCGCGGGTAGTCGTGCTCGACGAGGCGACCGCGCACCTCGACAGCGAGAGCGAGGCGGCCGTGCAACGTGCCCTCGACACAGCCCTGACCGGCCGAACTTCGCTTGTGATAGCCCACCGCCTGTCGACCATTCGCAATGCCGACCAGATCCTGGTGCTCGACGACGGCCAGATCGTGCAGCGAGGTCGGCATACCGAACTGCTGGCGGCCGGCGGACTCTATGCGGATCTGTACCGCACCCAATTCGCAGACCAGGACTGACGTCGCCGACCGGCCCACCGGCAACCTGGTGCCAGACCTGCCAGCCTCGTGGGCTACCGCGTCCGGCGCAGACCGCCGTCGACCGCGAGCACATCGCCGGTGATGTAGGAGGCGGCCGGCGAGAGCAGGAAGGCGGCGGCCTTCGCCACCTCATCGGGGCGGCCGTACCGACCGAGCGGGATATCCGCTTCACGCCGTCGTCGGACGGCCTCCGGCGACCCGTCCTGGGCATCCATCGCAAACCTGGTGTCTGTGTCTATCCGACCCGCCGCCAGGCCGTTCACCCGCACTCCTCGACGGCCGAGTTCCTGGGCCAATGTTGCAATGAGCACGGCCAGGCCCGGTTGCAGCCCGGAGTTGACGGCCATCCCCTCCTGCGGCGCAGCTGCGGCCGCGTTCAGCAAGAACAGCACCGCCGAATCCTGACGGTCCTCCCGGGTCGGCAGGGCCGTGCCGATGGCGTGTAGGAATCTCAAGGGGGCGAGGAAGGATCCCTCGAAACCGTCCCGCCAGGTATCGGCTGCGGTGCCCATGACGGTGGCTGCCGAAATGGAACCGGTGATACCGGTGGCGAGCAGGGCGCCGTCCACCTGGCCGAACTTTGCCAGAGTTGACGCCACCACCCGACTGGGCAGGTCCTTCTCGGCGAAGTCTCCCGTCAACACGAGCGCGTGCCGCGATCCGCCGCACTGCTCCTGGGCCTTGGCCAACGTGACTGGATCGCGGGCGACCAGAACTACGCGGGCTCCTTCGTTCACGAGTTGCCGCGCCACGGCGAGGCCAATACCCCGACTGCCCCCTGTGACAACGATGACGCGACCAGCCAGCCCCAGATCCACGACTCGCATCCTGCCGCGATCCGGCGATTGATGCTGCCCGGATGGCCCACCGGACCCGAGATGGCACGCGATGACCCAGGATCAGCCGACTTCGCTGCTGACCGCCGACGACGAGGCCGCGGCCGCCTCGGCAGCTGCCTCGGCCTTCTCAGCCTGCAACTCGCGCCGAGCCAGAATCACCCAGCCGACCGGCAGCAGGGCTGCAAAGAACAGCCACTGCCAGGAATAGGCCAGATGGGGTCCCAAGCCGAGTTCGGGTACCGGCAGGGTCCGCAGCGCGGCGGAGTCGGCCGGTGACATGGAGGCTGCGACCAGGTAGCCCGGAAAGTGCGGCAGGTTCCCCGAGATCGCGGCGGTGTCGAGGCTGGAGACCTGGCCGACGGGCAGACCCTCGGTGGCTGCCGGGGGTTGACTCGGCTGCAGCCGACCCAGCACCGTCACCGAGCCCGTCGGTGGCGGTGGTATCGGCGGGTTCGCCAGGGCATCGCCGGTGGTCGCGAGCCAGCCTCGCAGCACGTGTAGTACCGAACCGTCAGCGATTGTCAACGGGTTGACGACCCAGAAGCCCGATCGGCCGTCCATCGGTCGCCGCCGGACCAGGATCGCGTCCCGGCCGAAAGTGCCCGTGACCGAGACCGGTCGCCAGGCGGACTCGGGGTCGAAAGGCGTCTGCACGGAGGCCACGCTGGTCAGTGGGACGGGGGGTGACTGTGAGTTGGTGCGGATCCTGCCATCTTCGGCACTGCGGTTGACATGCCGGCTGTACTGCCAATCGGCCGCCAGCAGGCACAGCACCATACCGACTGGGACCAGCAGCGTGAAGATGATCCACTTGGGTCGTCTCAACAACGAGAGCACGTGTCAGAGGGTACGCGGTAGCGGCCGCAGTCCCGCCAGCCACCGCCCGCGAGCCGGTTAGTCGAGCGGGGAGTCCTCCAGCCGGAAGCCCACCTTCATGGTCACCTGGAAGTGGTGGACGGCATCCTCGCGCACGTGGCCGCGGATATCGGTGACCTCGAACCAGTCCAGGTGGCGGACCGTCTTTGCGGCTCGCTGGAGTCCGTTCCGGATTGCGGCATCCACACTGTCGGGGGAGGTGCCAACGATCTCAGTGAGGCTGTATGTGCGGTTTGCCATCGGAACTCCTTCGGGGTGGGGGGTGTGAATCGTAGGTCGGGTGGTGGAGACTCCGGCCTGGCCATACCGTAGTGCTATGGCCGCCCGGAATCACGTGTACCGCATCACCTCTGCGCAGACCGGCCTGACGATTGAACAAGCCGCCAGGACCCGGCGCTACCTGATCTCGATGGCGATCCGGACGGTCTGCTTCCTAGGCGCAGTTGTGACCGATGGTTGGTTGCGGTGGGTGCTGGTGTTGGGAGCCGTTGTGCTGCCCTATCTGGCCGTGGTGGTGGCCAACGGCGGCCGGGAGCGGACCAAGGACACTCTGCCGACGGTGTTCGTCCGGCACGAGCAGGTCGCACTGCCCTCGCAGGCGGTCCAGCGGACCGAAGCCGCCGACGATTCGCGGCCAACCGGGCCCACTGATGATCCCCCGAGAGCTGGAACCGGGCCTGCTTGAGCGCTAGATCGCCGGTGACACGGTCGACAGACCGAACTTGTCGACAAGTAATGGTGGCATCCGCGCGCGAGTGAAGTAGTCGCCCCACTCCCTGGGCAGACAGGGGACGCTGACCCCGGCGTCGGTGACCCGGGCCAGCAACGACAGCGGTGAGTCGTTGAAGCGGAAGTTGCCGGTGGCCCCGGTGACGTTTCCGTCCTGCACCAGGTAACAACCGTCGCGGGTGAGGCCGGTCAACTGCATCGTCTGCAAGTCGACGTCGCGCAGATACCAGAGGCTGGTGATCAGAAGCGCGAGGTCGGTGCTCGAGACGAGGGCCTCGAGGTCGCCACGTCCGTCCGCGTCGGATAGGCATAGTTGGTCGGCTGAGGGGCGAAACGGCAGTTCGTACTGCGAGGCCAACGCGCGGGTGCTGATCAGCTCCTGTAGCACGCCATTGCGAATCCAGTCGACCGCCCCGATCTCGGCTCCCGTGTCGAAGACGCTGGCGTGCGGTGAACTCCACGGCGTCCAAAGCCGATCGACCGCAGGTGCCAACTGGTCATGCGGGTCACTGGAAAGCGTCAGCCGGCGCGCCGTGAGGCGGGTCCCGAGCGCGGTGCCAGCTGGTCCCTCGCCGCGCAGCGCGCTGACTCCCTCGGCAGCATCGCGGGCAGTCAGTTGCCACCAAAGGGCCACCATCAGATCGGCAACCGCAGATGATGTGAGGATGACGGGCATCGGCTCGGGCGGGACCGCCACCTCGTACTGTTGCCACTCGAGGCCGGTTTGGACGCGGGTCACGGCGGTCGCCGGGTCAAGATCGGCGAGTTGTCGGGCGGACTCGCCGTGCCAGGCTGATCGGGTGCGGCCAAGGGACTTCGCTGAAACCTCCAGCCGCGCCTCGGACTCGGTGGTTCGCCAGCGAAGGCCGGTGGTCGTGCCCACCCAGCTGTTGGTCCGGGTCTCCTCCGCATACCCGTAGTACTCGACATCGGCTTCCATGAAGGCCGCCCCGAGCGCGGTCATCACACCGGATAGGTCGGTGCTGGGTAAGGCGGGATCGCCCGCCCCGTCTGCCGTGTCCCGGTCCCAGTCGGGGTCCGCGTCGCCAGGCAGCAGTTCGGCGGCGTCCGCTGCTGCAGGTGAGACCGTGGCGACAGCCTGGGCTTCCGCCAGCAGCCGCAGCGCGTCGCCGACCGGGCCGCTGCGGGTAGCGGTGGCGACCCCGCCGGCCACCGGTAC
>JAUPKM010000226.1 GCA_030837445.1 Actinomycetota bacterium | reverse complement strand
TGGCCGACATCGCCGAGTCGCCCATCGACTGGGAGATCGCCTGGCCCCAGGGCGAGCTGTCCGTCGAGTTGTCCCCGGCGGAGAAGAACCAACCCCGCCCCCACCAGGTCGAGGCCATCCAAGCGGTCATGGATGGCTTCGCCGTCGGCAACGACCGGGGCAAGCTGATCATGGCGTGTGGCACGGGCAAAACGTTCACCGCGCTCAAGATTGCCGAGGCCGTGGCCGCCGAGAACGGCGACTCTGCCCGCATCCTGTTCCTGGTGCCGTCGATCTCACTCTTGAGCCAGACGCTGCGTGAGTGGACAGCCCAGAGCGAACTGGACATGCGGGCGTTCGGGGTCTGCTCGGACACCAAAGTCGGCAAGCTGCGCAACATCGAGGACTTCAACGTCTACGACGTGCCGGTGCCGGTGACCACCGACCCGACCAAGCTGCGCGACGAGATGGAACACCGCAAGCGCGCCAAGGGCCTAACGGTGGTGTTCTCCACCTACCAGTCACTGCCGGCAATCGCCGAGGCCCAGAAACTCGGAGTCGATGACTTCGATCTGGTGATCTGCGACGAAGCCCACCGCACCACCGGGGTCACCATGTCCGGCGACGATGAGTCCAACTTCGTGCGCATCCACGACCCCGACTACATCCACGCCGCCCGGCGGCTGTACATGACGGCCACCCCGCGCATCTACAGCGACACCGTCAAGGACAAAGCCGAGCAGTACTCCGCCGAGCTGGTGTCGATGGACGATGAGACCCGCTACGGCCCGGAGTTCCACCACCTGTCCTTCGGCGACGCGGTGGAGCGCGGCCTGCTGTCGGACTACAAGGTGCTGGTGCTCACGGTGGACGAGTCGGTGATGGCAGCATCCCTGCAACAACAGAACGCAGTCTTCGGCGAGCTACAACTCGATGACGCCTCCAAGATCGTCGGCTGCTGGAACGGCCTGGCTAAGCGCGCCGGTTCCGCCGCTGACGGCACCCCGAACTTCGGCCTCGACGAGCCGCCGATGCAGCGGGCCGTTGCCTTCGCTAAGGACATCGCCTCCTCCAAGCGGCTGGCCGAGATGTTCCCCAAGGTGGTGTCCACCTACACCCAGTCCCTGGACGCCCAGGAGAACGAAGGCCACCCGGTCTCCGACACCAACCGTGACCTGGTCTGCGACGTGCACCACGTCGACGGCACCTACAACGCCCTGCGACGCAACGCCGAGCTGGCGTGGCTGAAAGCCCCTGTCGCCGAGGGCGAATGCCGCATCCTCACCAACGCCCGCTGCCTGTCCGAAGGCGTGGACGTTCCCGCCCTCGACGCGGTGCTGTTCCTGCAACCCCGCAACTCCGTCGTGGACGTGGTGCAGTCAGTAGGCCGGGTGATGCGGCTGTCGCCGAAGAAGGAGTACGGCTACGTCATCCTGCCGGTGGCGGTGCCCGCCGGAGTAGACCCTGCCACCGCCCTGGCCGACAACGTCCGGTTCAAGGTCGTCTGGCAGGTGCTCAACGCCCTGCGCTCCCACGACGAGCGGTTCGACGCCATGATCAACAGCATCGCCCTGAACTCCAACGGGGAGACTAAGGCCGGGCCAGGGAGCGGCCAACTCATCGGTGGCCACGTCGGGCGCACCACCGGCGACGAAGACGAAGAAAAGGTAGCCCCCAAGCCGGGGCAGATGGCCCTGTTCTCGGTTAAGCAGTGGCAGGAGGCGATCTACACCCGAATCGTGGACAAGGTCGGCACCCGCGTTTACTGGGATCAGTGGGCCGCTGACGTGGCCGACATCGCCACCGCCCAGGTCACCCGCATCAACGCCATCCTTGACTCACCAGACACCGACAAGAAGGTGCTCAAGCAGTTCGACAAGTTCTGGAAAGGGCTGCGCGACAACCTCAACGACTCCATCAGCCGCGACGACGCGATCAGCATGCTGTCCCAGCACCTGATCACCAAGCCGATCTTCGATGCGCTGTTCGCCGGTCACGACTTCGCCACACACAACCCGGTCTCTCAGGTCATGCAAGCCATGGCCGACACCCTGGACGGCAGCGGCCTGGAAGCCGAAACCAAACGGCTGGCCAAGTTCTATGACTCTGTGCGCCTGCGGGCCGGGCAAGTTGTGGATGCCCAGGGCAAGCAGCACCTCATCGCCGACCTCTACCAGAAGTTCTTCCAGACCGCCTTCAAGAAGCAGTCCGAGGCACTGGGCATCGTCTACACCCCCGTGGAGGTGGTGGACTTCATCCTCCGCGCCGCCGACCACGCCGCCCGAGAGCATCTCGGGCGCGGACTGACCGACGAAGGTGTCCACATCCTCGACGGGTTCACCGGCACCGGCACCTTCATCACCCGGCTGTTGCAGTCCGACCTCATCACGCCCACAGACCTGAACCGCAAGTACAACAGCGAGCTGCACGCCAACGAGATCATGCTGCTGGCCTACTACATCGCCGCCGTCAACATCGAAACCACCTACCACGCCCTAGCGGGAAAGACCGCCGACACCGGCGACTACGAACCATTCCCCGGCATCGTCCTGGCCGACACCTTCCAGATCAGCGAGAACGACGACACCCTCGACCTGGAAGTTTTCGCCGCCAACAACGACCGCATCCAAGCCCAACTCGACGCCGACATCAGCGTCATCATCGGCAATCCGCCCTACTCGGTTGGCCAGGCATCGGCAAACGACCTTAACGCGAACACCAAGTACTCCACCCTGGACGGGCGCATTGAGGCCACTTACGCCGCGAAGTCGACCGCGCAACTGAAAAACAGCCTCTACGACTCCTACATTCGCGCATTCCGGTGGGCCACCGACCGCATCGGCGACGCCGGGGTGGTTGCCTTCGTGTCCAATGGCGGATGGGTGGACGGCAACACCGCCGACGGCATGCGGCTTTCATTGGCCGACGAGTACAGCCACGTCTACGTCTACAACCTGCGCGGGAACGCCCGGACTGCTGGCGCTCGAAGACAAAAAGAGGCGGGCAACGTGTTTGGGTCAGGGAGCCGGAACACCGTCGCGGTGTTCATCGGCATCAAAGGCCGCCACGATACGGGTCAATGCCAAGTTCGCTACAACGATGTTGGGGACTACCTCACCCGTGAGCAGAAGCTCCAGATCGTCGCAGACAGCGCCGTCGACACCATGGACTGGCGGCCCATCTTCCCAACCCCCACTGGCGACTGGATCAACCAGCGTGATGATGCGTTTGTTAGTTGGCCAGCACTTACCAGCACTGAAGGCGATGGCGGGCCAGCTCAGGTATTTCAGACGCAAGGCTCAGGCCTTAAGACTGGTCGGGACGCGTGGTGTTATCAATACTCAAAAAAGAAATTGCAGAAGAACATCACCGAGATGGCGGAACAATTCGGTACCGCCGCCGACCAATTCACCAGCTATGGCAACCGGTACAGCCGAGATGAAGCAGGCGTTACCGAGTTCCTAAAGGACAACCCTCACTTAACTGATCATGGTCAGATCAGCTGGAATAGCTCCCTTAAGAGGCATCTCGCTCGGGGCCGGCAAATCGGCTGGAACAGCGATAACGTCAGAATGAGTGTTTATCGCCCATATTGTGCACAGTGGGTTTACTTCGATCGCGACGTCAATGACCGCGTCTCTCAACTGCCCAGCGTATTCCCTCGACTTAACCACACCAACTTCGGTTTTGCTGTGCTCGCTCCCCGCGAGGGCGCAGACTTCGGAGTCGTAGCGGCGGGGTTAATACCAGACCTTTCCTTCTTCACTTACACCGCTCAGTACTTTCCCCGCTATATGTACTTGCGAGTCGATGGCGAGGGCGCGCTGGACTTCGGCGACGAAGCTGACGTCGACGACTGGGGCTACCGCCGGGTGGACAACATCACAGACGAAATCCTCGCCCACTACCGCAACTCCGTCGGCCACCAAGCGGATAAGGACGGCATCTTCTACTACGTCTACGGGTTGCTGCACGACCCCGGCTATCGGGCGCAATACGCCGCCGACTTGAAGAAGATGCTGCCCCACATCCCTACCCCCGAGACCTTCGATCGGTTCCAGCTCGTCGCCGACATCGGACGCCAGCTCGCCGACCTCCACGTCAACTACGAGGAGGCCGATCCATACCCGCTCGACGTGAAACTCCGCCCAGGTGCCTCAGAGGCGAACCGGGAGACCTGGCGCGTGGACAAGATGAAGTGGAAGTCGAAGACTGACCGCTCGGCGATCATCTACAACACCGCCGTCACCGTCGCCGGTGTCCCCGATGCCGCCCACGACTACATTCTCGGCTCCCGCACCGCCCTGGAATGGCTCATCGACCGCTATCAGGTCAAGACCGACAAAGCCTCCGGCATCGTCAACGACCCCAACGACTGGTGCGACGAGCACGACGACCCCACCTACATTGTCGAGCTGATCAAGAAGGTCACCACCGTCAGCGTCCGCACGGTCGAACTGGTGGGCCAGCTGGCCCCCTAGGGCCGTTGCAAATCTTTAGTTCTGCGAGCGTCCCGCCGTTGCTGTAACGGGCCGGATTCTCCGGGGAACGTGCAGGTCGGCTTTCGCAAAACTCACTGCAATAGTGAGGCAGCGTTTACGCAGCCCGGTAGTTGTAGACAGTCTGGCGGCTGACGCCGTACTCGGCGGCCAGTGCAGTCACCGACTCCCCGGCAGCCAGCCGTTGCCGGAGTTCCGCAGCCTGGGCCGAGGACAGTGAGGCTTTACGGCCCTTGTACTTTCCCGCCGCCTTGGCGATGGCGATGCCCTCCCGTTGGCGCTCCAGGATCATCGACCGCTCGAACTCTGCGACTGCGCCGAGCATGGACAGCAGCAGGGTGTTCATTGCGGAGTCCTCGCCAGTGAAGGTCAGCGACTCTTTGACGAACTCGACTCGGACACCGTTGCCGGTCAACTCGCGGACGATACGGCGCAGGTCTTCAAGATTGCGCGCCAGGCGGTCCATCGAGTGGACGACGAGCACGTCATCCTCGCGGACGTAATCGAGCGCCCGCTTCAGCTCGGGGCGATTGGCGTCCTTGCCGCTGGCCTTGTCGGTGAACACCTTGTCCACTTGGACACCGTCGAGCTGGCGGTCGGTGTTCTGATCAACCGTGCTGACCCTCTGGTACCCGACTCGTTGACCCAATGCCCACCCCTCCGTCGACCGAACTGTCTAATTAGAGTCTAGGATGTGCGTAGGCAATCGTCAATCAATGCCGAATTGAATTCTAGTTGGACATGCGGGAATGGGCCTGGTGACGTCCAGTACGGGTGTACTTCAACTGGGAAGAACATGTGTGCTCGAAGCAGTCGGGGGCCGACTTCGAGCAAGGTGCCGATTTCGCCTGTACTTCGGGTTCCTAGTCGGGTGGGCGGTTGTCGATGTACCAGGAGCCGTACTCGGGGCATAGCCAGGCAACGGCCGTTGCAACTATCACCTCGGCTTGGTACCCGCTGAGTTTCGGGGCATTTTTGGCCACGTCATTCTCGACTGCGCGCGGCATCATGCCGCGCGCGATGTTTTCGCAAACGTAGTATCCAGAAGCGAGTGATTGGCTATCGCTGGGGTGTGTGATCCCGTTCTCGGCGAGGACGGAGAGGTAGGCACCCTCGGGGTCGTCCCAGTAGTCCCAGTCGTCGCCGTGAGCAGGGATGGCGGTGATGAAAGCGGCGACTATGACTACAAGCAGTGATTTGAACATCAACCCAACCGATCTGGACTGCCCTCGGGGTACTGCTGCTGCATATTCTCTAAAACAACGTTGTAGTACTGGATGCCCGCTGTCGGTGAGCGGCGAAATAAGGCCGACAAAAAATGTTCTCATAATCCCCCCGTTCTCTTAAGTTCACTACCTCGTGTATCTTATGGCGATTGAGGTCGGCGCTGACACGGATTTCGTAAGCTAGCCATTGGTCGAATTTGATCTCGAACTAATCGAACGAGGTTCGGACGTCCGCCGAGCGCTGGCGGATGACGTGATCGGGGTCGATGTAGATCGCGGCTCTATCGAAACGGGCGTGGTCGTTTGGGCAGAGGCAGAGCAGGTTTTCGAGCACGTCGGGGCCGTTGTGCGGGACGCCGAGTGCCTTGATGGGGCGGCTTCTGCATAAGGCCTGGCTGGTGTGTCGATCCGGATTCCGCATACCTGGCAGGTGTGGTCGTTGAGGTCCTTGACCTCTTCGGCGACCTGATTGCTCCGAACAATGCGCTGGACGGTGCTCTTCACCCGTCCGGGAGTGGGCGGTGATTCCGGGTCGCCGGAATCCTCGGGCGGGTTGAGAACATCGTCGTCGAGGGAGGCCAGTCGGAACCGCCAGATTTGGTAGCCCTGCTTGCCGGTCTCCTGCCAGTATTCATCGACGCGAAACAGGCCGTCGTAGCGGTAGCCGGAGGGCGGGGAATGTACGGGGTCGCCCTAGTGTCCCCGGATGACTCGGACTGTTAGACCGTCGAGGCAGCTGCGCGCGAGTCCGAGGTTTCCCCGCGTGAGTTCTTGATTGCTGATCTGCTGTCCGGAATTGGGATCGCGCCCGCCTTGCCCGGCGCAACGAACGGCTGATCGCCAGCCACCACCCACTGCGGGAGTCGATCATCGCCACCACCGGTAGATCGCCAGCAGCCAGACTGGAGTTCTTGCGCTCGGTCCAGACCCGTGCCACCGAGTACGCCCGCGCTGAATGGAGTCCATCCTGGTGAACGACGACGGCAAGTTGGTCCGAGACCGCATGCCGGAGTTGATCCGGCAATCCGGGCGTGAACCCGAGGTCCGCCACCTCGTGGGCGACGACCTGATCGCTGCCCTCGCCAAGAGGCGCTGAACCGGGGGCGCATTCGAGGACGGTGTGTAGCTGGTGGGTCAGGTCGCCGGTCTGAACTCATAGCTCACCGGCTGCGCCCTGGCGAGGCCGTGGTGATCATGGCGAACCTTGCACCTTGGGAGATGGGCCGCAGCGTCAGGTTCGAGCCGAATGGAGTAGCCGGAAACCTCGCCGAGGGTTCTCTGCCGTTCCACCGCATCCAGCTTGGTCGAGCATGCCCACTCCGGGATCTCGGACAGAGTTGCACCTGGGCAGCAGTTGTTCGGGGACCGAGTACAGCTACCGGATAGCGTCGCAGCGGTTGTGGTGAAATTCGATGGAGAATCTGCGTGGCTGCGGTCACTGCGCGAGGGCATCGACACCTCCACCGCCGCCGGGCGGATGGTGGCCGGGGTGTTGGCCAGCCTCGCCGAGTTGGAGCTTGAACTGGGCCGGGAGCGGCGGTCGGCGGCCCGCGATGCACGCCGAGCGCGGGGACAGCATGTCGGTCGCCCAAAAGCCCTCGATGCCCAGAAAACCGCCCGCGCGCGGCGCATGCACGCCGCCGGGGAGCCGGTGAAGACCATCGCGGCGACGCTGGGGGTCTCGGCGGCCACGGTGTACCGGGCGGTCGCCGAGGGCTGACACAGCGTCCCAAGCCAAACCCGGAGACGCTGAGGTTAACTTCCCCAACGCGCTGCGGGGAACAGTCCCTGTCACCTACGGCGACAGTTAGCCGTCAGGATTCGGCCTGGAAATTGATCCGGGAAAATCGAAACCGGCGTATCGGGCAGGCGTTAGACTGCGACCTAAGGCGGGGGATCATTGAATCGGGGAAATGGGGGACACCGGTAGTGAGTCGTTTCTCGGCACTTTTCATTCGTATGAGTCTGCTCTCGGTAGTTGCGGCGGGGCTAACGGTGGTAGCTCCCACCGCGTCGGCAGATCCGACCATGGACGACGGCCGCGCCTTCGCCCAGGAGGTTTACGACAGTGGCGTTCTGGACGACTTTCTGTCGTACTTCACGCAAAACCCGAAGGCGTACCAAAACTTGCTCAATCAACTGCTCCTCAACATTTGCGACTACCGCAAAAGTGGTTATGCCACTAAAAACTATGTCGTCTCCCAGTACATGAAACATCCCTACAACCTCTCTGAAGATGATGCATCGTGGCTAGTAGAGACCGCGTCGGATCATTGCAACTAATGTGCCGAAGCCTGTGTGGGGTCGTCCGGTGTCGGCGGCAACGGTCTAACCGCTTGGTGGCCGAGGACTAGCGAGGGCCTCGGCAACCGTGGGACACCCTTGGTCGCCCCCACCGTGCGCCGCCAAAGGGTGCTTATGGCCGTGGACACCCGTTGTCTTGCACTTGGCCAGCTCCCATCTGCATACCTGCTACAGGCCAGGCAGCCACGAGCCAACGAGGCGAAGTCGGAGATCGGCATGCCGCAGGCCCGTCAGTCCGCAGGCAGTCCGCAGCAGCACTTGCGACGGTTGCGTTGGCTTTATCGTCCCAACGTCCTGACCTGCCATTATCTCTGGCAACCAACACAGCTATGGCCAACAAACGCCCAGCATGCAGTTCTCGCTGTACTACGACGTCTAAGGGCGACGTCTAAGGGCGACGTCTAAGGTTGACGCCTCAGCGGGCAGCCAGCTGAAATGGCCACCTGGCCGGTGCTACCGCCGGTTAGGTGGCC
>JAUPKM010000225.1 GCA_030837445.1 Actinomycetota bacterium | reverse complement strand
CGGTCGGCGGGGTCGGCTCGGCCGAGACGGTCGGCAGGGTCGGCTCGGCCGAGACGGTCGGCAGGGTCGGCTCGGCCGAGACGGTCGGCAGGGTCGACGGCGAACCGGAGCAGGCGACGGCGGTGACCCCGGCGGTCGCCAGCAGCAGGGCGGCGAGAAAGCCTCGGGGAGTCATGGTCAGCGGGCAGCCGTTTCGTGTCGTGGCGCTTGGTGCGAGGGTGTTGACCTGGGCAAACTCTGGTGCGCGATACTGGGATTGAAGTTGAGTATCCGGTGTCTACCGTTCCGGTGCCTGACCAGCCTAGAAAGCCTCTGAACTGGCGACATGCAGAACAGTATCGCAGGCGTCATGCGGCGTCAAGCGGAAGTGCGATAGGGTTCGTTTGGCACGAATCTGGCACGCGGGGGAGCTTGCATGGCGCGTAAGGCGGCGGGGGAGAAGCGCGAGAAGCGCGAGAAGCGCGGATTCGGCAGTATCCGAAAGCTGCCGTCGGGCCGGTATCAGGTGCGCTACACCGGGCCCGACGGCAGCTACGTCACCGCCCCAAAGACGTTCGCCGCCCGCATCGACGCCGAGGCTCACCTGACTGACCGCCGCCGGGAGATCGACGCCGATCTATGGAACGCCGGCGCCGCCCGCCGCCCCGAGAAGGTCACGTTCGGCGCCTACGCCGCGGGCTGGCTCGAGGTGCGCCAGGTTGCCGGCCGCCCGATCAAGACCAGGACGCGGGAGCACTATCAGGCCATCCTCGACGACCACCTACTCGACGTATTCGGACAACGTCACCTGACGGCCATCACCCCGAAGGACGTTCGAGACTGGCATGCCGCCGCGCTGGATGACCGGCCCACCATGCGCAGCCATGCGTACTCACTACTCCGCACCATCATGAACAGCGCCGTCAACGATGAACTGATCGAGTCGAACCCGTGCCGGATCGTGGGTGCGGGGCGGGCGAAGCGGGCGCACAAGATCCGACCAGCGACGTTGGACGAGATTGCGGCGCTGGCCTGGGAGATGCCTAAGCCTTACAGGGCAATGGTGGTGCTCGCCGCGTGGTGCGCTCTCCGGTTTGGGGAGCTGACCGAGCTGCGCCGCCGGGACGTGATGCTTACCATCCCACTACCGGGGAGCGACGCCGAAGCCGAGGGTGTGGTGCGGGTGGAGCGTGCCGTGGTACGCACCGACGACGGCTTTCAGGTCACCACGCCGAAGTCCGACGCCGGTGCCCGCGACGTGGCCGTGCCGCCCCACCTGGTGCCGTACCTGAAGCGTCATATTGACGAGTTCGCGCCCCGCCGGAACGATCTACTGTTTCCGGCCGCGCACGGCGGGCACCTGGCGCCCGCCACGCTCTATCGGCGCTTCTATAGCGCCCGGGCCAAAATAGGCCGGGATGATCTGCGCTGGCACGACCTACGTCACTCAGGTGCCGTGCTGGCCGCCGCGACCGGGGCCACCCTCGCGGAGCTGATGGCGCGACTTGGGCACTCGACGCCGACCGCCGCAATGCGCTATCAGCATGCTGCGACCGGGCGGGACAAGCAGATTGCCGCCCTGCTGTCGAAGATGGCAGCCGGGGGAGTGCAGTGAATCGGTTCATCGTTCTGTGCGACTGCGGCCGTGAGCCGGTTCCGGCTTGGTGGGAGCCTCACGACGGCCGCAACGTCGTGGCCATTCTCGACGGGATGAGCGTTACGCCGAATCGGCATCGCGGCACTGTCGGTGCCGGGGGATGGGCCGGCGGCGCCACGGTGGCCGCAAACAGGTTTGGTGAGCACCTCGAACCGCTGAACCTGCGCTGTCCGGGTGGCTGTCCGCCCGCGCTTTCTCGCATCCGTGAGTCGGCAATTGCCGAGGCACTTACGCAGATCGCGAGGCGCGCGGAGCACCGACATCTTCTTGTGAGCCCCGAAATGGAGCGACTTCGCGAGTTGCTCGACCGGTTCGGCGAAGTTGTGCAGTTCCGTGAGTCCGAAGCGCCCGCTACACCTGCCGACGTTGAACTTCAGCGCCTGGAGCTGGAGGCCGACATGTTCGGCCAGTCCTATGACGGCGCACATCCGAAGCTGGTGCCGGTGTTCGTGGAACGCCGGGTGATTCCGTGGACCCTGCTGACGTACACGGTTACGAAGATGCCGAGGGATCGACGCAAGTAGTCCCTACGGCAGCCCCTACGGCGATAGTTCCGCATGGCGTGTCGAAGTCGCCTGAACCGCCGCGAGAGTACTCTGGGCAGTGCGTCTCCCAGCCTGGGGTCTGACAGCATCAATTTTCTGATGCCTGGAGGCCCCTCAGATGGCGAAAGCGCCTACAAGCCAACACAATCCCCGCCGTTACGCCAAGCCCGCCGAAGCGGCCGAGTATCTCGGCGTGACGGCCCGCACCATCCGGCAGATGATCGCCGACGGCCGAATCACGGGATACCGCAGTGGCACCCGCTTGGTGCGGGTCGACCTCAACGAGATTGACGCCGCCATGCGGCCGTTCGGCGGCGCGGCATGACCTCAAAAGGACGAAGCGGCCCCCCGCTTCGAGAGGCCGCCCCGACAGGACACACCACCGGCATCCACCACAGCGCCGATAGTTGCGATTCTAGCCTCTATCGGCCCCAGGACGGCTACGCCGCACCCTCCGCCGAGGATCGGCGGGAGGCTGGCCTGTTGGCCGAGCTGCGGGATCTGGGCTACCAGCCGGCCACCCGCTGCACACGCTGCGGGCAGTGGGTGGTTGCCGCGAAATCCGTTGCGCTGCATATGGGTCCGGTCTGCCGGGCGAAGTCGGCCGCCGCGGCGGTGACCGAGTGAGCAACCACGACCTGTATATCCAGCCCATCAGGTGCGCAGACTGCCCGACCGGGATCAGCGTCACTCTGCGCGTGCTGCCCGAGGCGGCCGACGTTCAAGCCGACTTCATCGAACAGCTCCACCTCGACGGGTGGGCGGTGCTGGATCGGGCGCCGCTGTGCCCGGCCTGCGCCGAAACCCGCCGGATCGCGAAGGCGGTGGCCGAGTGAATCTCACCGACCAGGCTCACCGGATGCTCGACCAGGGGTTGCACGTCTTCCCCCTCGACCATCCCGGGCAACGTAACTGCGCTGGACTGCACGGCCCGAACAATCCGTGCGACGGCACCCGTGGCAAGCACCCCGCCGT
>JAUPKM010000029.1 GCA_030837445.1 Actinomycetota bacterium | reverse complement strand
GATCTGCTGCCAGAGGGTGTCCGCCTTGTGGATAACCGTCGGCAGGCGATGACGGGAATCACGTAACGTTGAGGTGCGCACGCGGCCACACGTGGACGGTTTCTATTCGCGTCGTGCACCAACAGACCATCCGGTTGGGGGCTGGTCAGGAGGTGGGCCTGAGCGGCCGCATCGACCTCGGCGACAATCGCACGACAGTCATTTCTCACGCAAACTGCTACCATAAGGAGTCGCAAGTTGGAGGTTCTGACGATGAGTACGCACCAGAACTCTCTGTCAACGCGACTCGAAGAGTTGGCCTCGCACGTGGGTGCGGAACCGGAAGAGTTGCTCGAAGCGTTCGCGCACATACTCGCTGGCGTCCCGCACCGCGACCACGGTGCGCCACACACCCTCACCGCGGGGGAGGAGAGCGAGTACCGGCAGGCTGGGGGCCTGCACGCCGAGCTGCCCGACGTGCACGACAGGGCTTCCACCACGACGCTGCAGCGTCGATTCACCATCGCCCGGGCGAGCCTCTCGACCGTCGACACGGCTCGACTGCTCAATGTCACCGACAGCCGAATCCGGCAACGCATCAACGCTGGGACGCTCAGGGCCGTCAAGTACGGCAGGGGCTGGCGAGTGCTCGCCTGCCAGTTCGCCGACGACAGGGAGGTTCCCGGAATCGGACGTGTGGTGGAGGCGATACCGCGCGACGTGCCCGCCGTCGCCGTCGACACCTTCCTCACGACACCGTCAGTCGATCTGCCAGTTGCCGACGAGGCCGTGTCGCCTCGTGACTGGCTGCTCGCGGGACGGGACGTGGACGCAGTGGTCGAGTTGGCCGCCGACCTCGACCGTCTGCCGTGACCGAGTCGCTGCCCCCGCCGGAACCGAACGCATTCCCCGAACTTCGAGCAGACGACCTCCAGGTGGTCGGCGTTGACACCCGAATCGGTCGCGTCTTCACGGCCAGGGGGCCCCACGCCACGGTGTGGAACGCCTTCCGGCGATTCGGGCCGACCTCCGCGCGGTTCGACCACCACCAACCGCCCCCAGGGCTCAATCCGCACACCGGTGTCTACTACTCGGCCGTTCAGTTGTCGGATCGACGGGGTCGACGTGAACCGCTGCTGAAGACCTGTCTGGCCGAAGGATTCCAGACCGATCGCACCATCGACCTCGAAGTGGGGATGGCCACCTTTGCTGTGTGCCGCCCTGTCAGGCCCTTGCGGCTGGTTGACCTGACGAGTCCCTGGGTCGCCCGGTCTGGCGGAAATGGCGCACTCACAGCTGGTCCCCGAGCCATGGCCCGGCTGTGGGCGCGGGCGATTGCCGGTCGCTACGGCAGCGAGATTGACGGGGTCTTCTACGCTTCGTCGGTCCTGCCGTCGGGGTTCGTCGTGGCCCTGTGGGAGCAGGCGCAGGATGCGCTGCCGGCCCACCCCCTGCTGCACCGGCCGTTGACGGAGCCTGCTTTCCGGGCCGATATTGAGGTGTACGCGCGCGAACTCGGCTTCGGGCTTCTTCCGTAGACGAACGCTTGACCCCGCGTGGGACGGCGCACCGAAGCCGACGTGAAGTCGTCCGGATCGGGGTTGCTCGCGCTGAAGCCGACGTCAAGTGGACGGAACGCCGGAACCATGGCCTTGTCCGCCACTCACTCGTGACAAGGAACTTGCACCATCACCAGAACATGGCAAGTCTTGGTCGAAATCTTGCTATATGGCCAGGGGATGGTCCTGTCGCCTGAGGTCCCGTTCAACGATCTCCCCGACTTGCCTCCTGTTGCAGAGGTCGAGACCAAGACGTTCCTGAAGGCCGTCACCGCAGCACGTGTCGCGGCGGCAGAACTGGACCGCGCGTCCCGGGCGATGCCTGATCCGTCGGTGCTCATCAACACGATTTCCCTGTTGGAGGCGCAGGCCAGTTCCGAGATTGAGAACATCGTCACCACCACCGATGCCCTCTTCCGCTTTGAACAGGTTGACGATGACTCCGCAGACGCGGCGGTGAAGGAGACACTTCGGTACCGCTCAGCTCTGCGGTCGGGGTTCGAAGCGATGACTTCGCGCGCTCTGACGGTGGCCACCGCTGTCGAAGGGTGCAGCCGGATCAGGGACGTCGACATTGGGGTGCGCAACCTGCCCGGTATGCGCATCGCAAACCCGGCGACAGGCAGGGTCATCTACTCCCCGCCGGAGGGCCAGCACGTGATCGCGGCCAAGCTCGGCGCGTGGGAATCGTTCCTGCACTCCTCGCCGGAACTTGATCCAATCGTGCGGATGGCGCTGGCCCACTATCAGTTCGAGGCCATCCACCCCTTCACGGACGGCAACGGACGTACCGGACGCATCCTGAACATCCTGCTGCTCGTGGAGTCCGGCGTCCTGCGAGCGCCCATCCTCTACTTGTCGCCGTACATCATCGACCACAAAGACGACTATTACCGGTTGCTGGCCGACGTCACCCAGGCCGGGGCATGGGAGCCGTGGGTGCTCTACATGGTCGAGGCTGTGAGGTCATCGGCGAGGAGTGCCTTGGCCACGATCGACGCGACGATGGACCTGCAGGAACAGTTCGCTGAGCAGGTCGCCGGATTGACTCCGGGTATCCGCCACGCGGGCTTCCTGTCGGTGCTGTTCGCCCAGCCATACACGAGGATTGGCGACCTGATGGATCGGTGTGCGGTTTCGCGTCCCACCGCTACCGGATGGCTCAACGATTTGCTCGCGGCGGGAATGGTCACCGATGTCAAGCAGATCGCCTTGAAGTGTGCCGCCGCTGTACTGGTTCCTGCCGAGTCCAGGGCTTGGCTTGCGGATCGGCCGGCTGCCCGGCTTGGGACTGGCAGCAGGGAGGTCCGGTTGAGTCTGAGTCAGGCTCTGTGCGCTCTCGCCGAAGACACGCTGCCCGCGATCGGGAGGGCGGTGACGTCCGACAACGATGAAGTGCGGTTGCACGCGCTGACGACGCAACGAATTCACGACGATCCCGACCTTGCGTTCGACACCGCACTCGAGCAGGCAACGCGAGTTCGCACGCTCCAGGGCGCACCGCTGATTGCCTTGACCTAACGCGGGTTCTGCTCCCGTGCGGCGCTCGGCCCGACCGTTGTTGCTTGGACCGGCTGTTGTTGCTTGGCTCGACCGTCAACGACGGGCACTTGGCGCAACGACGGCCGGCTGGTCGAACAGTCGGCGAAGGCTGCTGCCCCGTGGGCGCCGCGTCATGACCAGCCCCTCGTATGCCTGGTGAATTCGCCCTGCTTTCCGCAGAACTATCGGCACGTGTGGTGGGCCTGCTTGTGCAGATCGGTGTGCGCGCTGGGGTCGATCTGCTCGATGTCGCTCATGAACGTGTCGAGGTCGATCTTGCGTCCGCCCGACCACGTGCCCTGCACCTTCACGTGCTCGGTCAGGTGGGCCACGTCGACCGCATAGGGGTCGGCGGATAGTTCGACGAAGTCCGCCAGTTTGCCGACCTCGATCGAGCCGAGGTCGTGGTCGCGGCGCAGGTGGTAGGCGGCGTCGATGGTGTGCGCCCTGAACGCCTCGTCGACCGAAATGGCCTGGTTGGCACCGTGCAGATTGCCGTTGGTGGTGCGTCGGCTGGCCATGCACTGCACGTCGAGTAGCGGATCGGCCGGCGCGACGGGGCTATCGGAATGGAACGAAATCCGGTTGCCGGCTTTGATCGCATCGGCAACAGCGACCCATTGGCTACCGATGTCGCTGGGGTACAGGGTGCCGTCCAGGAGGTCCCCGAGCCGCATGAACTGGTAGGCCGCCAGCGGCGTCATGATCCCCAGGTCCTTGGCGCGGCGGAACTGGTCGGCGCGCCCGGCGCTCCAGTGCTCGATCCGCCAGCGGTGGTCGGTGCCGAGCAGGCCGTGGTGGGCGAGCGCCTCGGCGTACGCGTCGAGCGCGGTGTCGATGGCCACGTCGCCGTGGGCGTGGGTGGCGATCTGCAGTCCAGAATCGGCCAACTCGTCGAGCAAGGCGTCCAGTTGGGCGCGCGTGTAGTTCATCATCTTCTCGGCACCCGGCCCCAGCGGGATCTGCGCGGCCTTCGTCGTGGCGTTGTCGAGGAAGGGGAACGATGCCGCGAGCGTGCCGATGAACGTGGTGCCGTCGGCCCAGATCTTGATACCGGCCTTCCACAGCCTCGCTTCGTCGACGCTCGACCCCAACGGAGCGGCGCAGTCCTTCTCGGTCGCCACCTGATACAACCCCACACGCAGCGGCACGTCGGCCGACGACGCCAATGCCTCGTAGCCCTTCAACGTGGACGCAAAGTACGAGTGGTCGCTGCTCATCGTGATACCGGCTTGAGCCAGGGTGCGGAACCACTTGGCCACCGACAGCAGCGGGTTGGGAATGGCGGCCTTCTGCACCGTGACGACGGCGATGCCGATCGCCCCGGTCTCGTACGCCCGGCCGTTGGAAGTCCCATCTGCGTTGCGGCCGAAGCTCGCGGCAGGCGGGTCCTCGGGGGGTTTGGAATCAGGCCACCCGTTGCCGGCGATGACGGCCGAGTTGAAGTAGGCCTCGTGGCCGGAGATGTCCATGACGACCGCCGGACGTTGGGGGAAGAACCCGTCGAGATCGGTGTTGGTCAGCTCAGGCGCGCCCTGCACCAGACGGTCCAGGCCCCAGCACAGGACAGGCTGTCCGGCGGGCAGTTCGGCGTCGATTTTGTGCCAGAGGGCCTGCACGTCCGCGTACGTCGCGTAGCCCTGGCTGTCGGAGATCCAGTAGGCCGGCGGCTCAGTGGCGACGCCGGAGGCCATCGGGTGGCTGTGGGCCTCGATGAATCCCGGCATCAGCACCGTGTCGCCCAGGTCCGTCACCGCCACGCCGGGCGCGGCCCCTTGGCACTCGACGAGGGTGCCCACCGCCACGATGGTCCCCGTCGCAGTGTCTATCGTCACGGCCTCCGCTCGAGGATTGGCCTCGTCCATCGTTATGATGGCCGACGCCTTCAAGACCAGGTCAGCAGCCATGTGGGTGTCCTCCAGTCGTGTTGGGTGCCGAGCGATGTCGCTGGCGACGAACCGCTGATGTTAGTCCAACCTGTGCCGGGAAGTGACTCCTGCGCGGGCCCAGGCGGGGCTGGCCCGGCCCGGCTCCAGCCGAAGTCGTCCTCGAAGGGGACCAGCATGACGCCGAAAGACGAGCGGACGCGGCCGAAGCCAAGAGGACACGGAAGGTGACGGCCGCCACCCACGAAGCGCGATGGATGTGGCGGATCATGCCTGAAGCGTGCGGAGGGGGGTACGTCCCGCGCCCCTGAGTTGGCCTTCACCGACCGAGGTGGCGCAGGGCGCATATGGTGCAAGGGTGAGGACGCTCAAGCGAGTCCTGATCGGCCTTGTGGCGGTGGTCCTGGTGTTCGCGATCGTCGGCACCGGGCTGTTCTACTGGTCGACCCGGCGATCCTTCCCGCAGACGAGTGGCACGATCGACCTGCCGGGCTTGACGGCGCCGGTGGAGGTGATTCGCAACGCTCGCGGAGTGCCTGACGTGTATGCCGACAAGCAAGCCGATCTGTACACCGCGATGGGCTACGTCACCGCGCAGGACCGCTTCTTCCAGATGGACTTCAACCGGCATCTGACTTCCGGGCGGCTGGCGGAGATGTTCGGGGCGCGGGCCGTCGACAAGGACGCGTTCCTGCGAACTCTCGGCTGGCGTGACACGGCCGCGCAGGAGTACGCGGCGCTCACGGCGCAGACCAGGGCGAACCTGGACAACTACGCCGCCGGCATCAACGCTTACCTGCGTAACAAGAGCCCCGGCGAGGTGAGCTTCGAGTACGCCGTCCTGGGCCTGCAGCAGCCCGGATACCGGATCGAGGCATGGGATCCCATCGATTCGGTCGCGTGGCTCAAGGCGATGGCGTTCTTCCTGGTCCACAACTACTCCGACGAGGCCCAGCGGTCGTTGATCGCGGCCAAGGTCGGGATCGACCGCACCGAGCAGCTGTTCCCGCCTTACCCCTACGACCGAGTCGGCACTGTCCTATCGAACGCCGAGAACGCGGACCTGGCCGCGTCCGAGGGGGCCTCGGCCACCCTCACCGCCGACACAGTTCGGGAATCGCCGTCTGCCCAGGCCGCGCTGGCGCACACGTCTGCCATGCGCGAGGGGCTGCTGGAATTGATGGGCGCGGTCGGCGGGCAAGGGGAGGGGATCGGTTCGAACTCCTGGGTCGTGTCCGGCTCGTTGACCGAAAGCGGCAAACCGTTGCTGGCCAACGACATGCACCTGGAACCGCAGATGCCGAGCATCTGGTATCAGGCCGGAATGCACTGCCGCACATTGTCGCCCGCCTGCCCGCTGGACGTGTCGGGGTTCATCCTGCCGAGCGTGCCCGGGGTGATCGTCGGGCACAACGCGCACATCTCGTGGGGCTTCACCAATCTGGGCCCGGACGTAAGCGACCTCGTGCTGGAGAGAGTCGAGGGCGACAGCTACATCGTCGACGGCGTTCCCAGGCCGATCGCTTCCCGGACCGAGACCATCAAGGTCGCCGGCGGCGATCCGGTGCAGCTCACGGTCCGCACGACCGACGCCGGCCCCATCGTGTCGGACATCCCCGGCGCGGATGGCGCGGACTTCCGCGCGGTCGGCAACGATGCTCCGGTCCCTGCGCCCGGACAGACCATCACGGCGCCCTCGGCAGATTCGCAGGGCGACTACGCAGTGGCGCTGAAGTGGACCGCGCTGTCGCCGCAGCCGACGATGGAGGCGCTGCCGGCGCTGAACACTGCGACCGACTTCGCGCAGTTCCAAGCCGCCGCCAAGTTGTTCACGGTGCCCGCCCAGCACATGATCTATGCGGACACGCAAGGCGCCATCGGCTACCAGGCGCCGGGACAGATCCCGATCCGCAGCGGCTACGACGGGCGCTGGCCGGTGCCGGGCTGGGATTCGCAATTCACGTGGAGCGGATTCATCCCCTTCGAGCAGCTACCGTCCATTCAGAACCCGCCCGCCGGTTGGATCGCCACCGCCAACGATTTCGCCGTGCCCGCGCAGAGCTCGCAGGCGCTGGTGCAGACGGACATCTACTCCTACGGCTCGCGGGCCAAGCGCATCGATATCAGGATCGCTGAGCTCGTTGATGCCGGGCAGAAACTGACCGTGGCCGACATGCAGAACATCCAACTGGACGCAGGCAACGACTTCGCCGCCTGGCTCGCGCCGAAGTTGCTGACCTACAACCCAGGCGAGAGCGCGCAGCAGGCTATAGCGCTGCTGAACGGATGGGACTTCCAGCAGCCCACGACGTCCGCTGCCGCCATGTACTTCAACGCCGTGTATTCGTCACTGGTGGAGCGCATGTTCGTCCATGCCCTGGGCCCCGAGTCGTTGTCGTTCAACGCCGGTGACCGCTATTGGGAGACCATCCGCAGCCTCTGGGACAGCCCGGACGATCTGTGGTGGGACGACGTCGGCACCCCGGAACGCGAGGATCGCGACACGACGATCACCAACGCACTGCGGGCAGCCGCCGATGAGGTGGCCAAGCTGCAGGGATCAGACCCGACCGCCTGGACGTGGGGGTCGGCGCACACCCTCACCGTCAAGAACCCCACCCTCGGCTCGACCGGCATGGGACTCATCGACGGCATCTTCAACCGCGGACCCGTCCAGACCGCCGGCGGCGGCGGCATCCCGCTGGCCAACAGTTGGAATCCCGGCGGCGACCCAGGCGACTACCACGTCACGGCCGTGCCCTCGATGCGGCAGGTGGTCGACCTGGCCGTCCTGGACTCCTCGACGTGGGTCAACCTGACCGGCAACAGCGGCCACACCTACAACGCCAACTACAACGACCAGTTCGACGCTTGGAACAGCGGACAGCAGTTCCCGTTCGCGTTCACGCGGCCGTCTGTGGAGCAGGCAGGCATGGACACCCTGACGCTGGAGCCGTAGCTCCGCTGAGCCGCCGCTTCGCCGGGCGGCCCGCGACACCCGACGCGGGCCCAGCGCATCGTCGAACAGGGTGTACACCCAGGCCCGCGTGGACCCCTGGTCGACACGCGAGACTGGGTGAGCGAGGGGCAGCCCGCTCAGCTGCCGGTGATGATCTCGGACAGCAGGCTCGCAGCCGTTTGGTTGCCTTCGTCGGCCAGGCTGGCGAGGGTGTCGATATCGCCGCGTTCGGCTGCGATGACGGCGAGCATGTCGGCGGCGTCTTCGCTACCGGCGTCGATGAGGTACGTCAGGAGGGCCGTGTCACCGCGCGCGGCGGCGAGGAGGGCGAGTTGACGGGCAGCCTGGTCACTGCCCGCATCGACCAGATGCTTCAGCTCGGCCACGTCGCCGCGTTCGGCCGCGAGGATGGCGAGCCGGTCGGCAGCATCTTCGTTTCCCGCTTCGGCCAGCTTGCGAAGAGTCTGCAGATCCGGGGCTGTCATGGATTGAGCGTAGCCCTCTCCGGGCAGGGGCTTCGGAACTGCTGCCGGAAGTGATAGCGGCCGCTTTCAGTCAATTGGACACATCCACATCTCTGCCATGCACGGGTGTACTCGCAGATGCCGCGCCACGCGATCCACACCACCGACTCCGCCGTGATCGACCCACCCACGCGCGACCCTGCGGACGAGCCCGGGGAAACACAGGTGCCCTCGACAGCTACGTGGCCGCCGGTGGTTGGCTGCGCCCGGAGTCGGGCCGTCGGCGGGTGCCGTGGCCTGCCCTGGTGCGTTCGACCGGCTTCAGATGGCTGGTCTTGTGCTGTGCAGGTGAGTGTATCTGCTGGTCAGGAGAGGTTTCGGGGGTGTGTCGGACCCCTGTCGCAGGATGGTTCCATGAGTTGGTCCGACGTCATCAGTTTCCCCGCCGTGGAGGCCACGGCGGGGGTGAAGGCTGCCTGGATCGCGTCAGCCGAAGCCGACGGGGACTGGTGGGCCGACGATCGTGACGCGCCATGGCTGGACACGCTGGTCGAGGTGACACCCGGGGAGTTGCTGGCCGGCCTGGCCGCGAGTCGGGTCCACGACGCCGCGGATCTGGTCGACCCTGATGATCCAGGCCTGCCTGCTGATCCGTTTCGGGTTGATCTGGAGCCTGGGCCGGTGCCGCCTGGGTTGGCAGGATGGGTGCGCCCCGAGTGGTGGTCGTGTTCGATACGCGCCGAGGTCCGCGAGTTGTTGACCGTGGCCCCGGG
>JAUPKM010000224.1 GCA_030837445.1 Actinomycetota bacterium | reverse complement strand
CCTACGTCACGTCGTCCAACCCCACCGCCGGCGGTGCCGCCGTGGGATCGGGGGTCGGGCCCACCGGGATCACCACGGTGCTGGGCATCCTGAAGGCTTACACCACCCGGGTCGGCTCCGGTCCGTTCCCCACCGAACTGTTCGACGAGAACGGCGAGTACCTGGCCAAGACCGGTGGCGAGATCGGCGTGACCACCGGACGCCGACGCCGCTGCGGCTGGTTCGACGCCGTCATCGCCCGCTATGCGACCCGGGTGAACGGCATCACCGACTACTTCCTGACCAAGCTCGATGTGCTCTCCAGCCTGCCGACCGTGCCGGTGTGCGTGGGCTACACCGTGGACGGCAAGCGCACCGACGAGATGCCGATGACGCAGAGCGAGATCGCTCGCGCCGAACCGGTCTACGAGGAGCTTCCCGGCTGGTGGGAGGACATCAGTTCGTGCCGTGCCTTCGAGGACCTGCCAGCCAAGGCACGCGATTATGTCTTGCGACTGGAAGAGCTGGCCGGCGCACATGTTTCGTGCATCGGCGTCGGCCCGGGACGGGATCAGACCATCGTTCGCCGCGACGTGCTGGCCCCTCGTTGAGCGATCCCGACTCGGTCGATCGTGGGGGGTTCCCCAGGTTCCAGGTGCTCGACGAGCCTCCGGGCTTCGGCCGGTTCGTCGCGAGCATGCGACGCGCCCAGGACCTTGCGGTCGGTGCCGATGCACCCGACTGGAACGCGGCCGCCGACCGGGTAGAGGAACTGATCGACTACCTCGCGCCTCATGCGAAGCCCGGCGGGATGGCACCGGGCGGACGGGTCGCGAGCCTGCCGGGTGCCGGCAGTGTGCTGATGCCGCCGTGGCGGATCCGCACCTTCAGTCCCGAAGGTGTCGATGTCGGAGTGCGGTACAGCCGCTACCACGTCGGCGGAAACAACGCCGTGCACGGCGGCATGGTGGCGATGATGTTCGACGTGATGTGCGGGATCATCATCCACAGCATCGGCCGGCCGATCAGCCGCACCGCCTTCCTGCACGTCGACTACCGCAACGTCACGCCCATCGACGTCGACCTGACGATGCGGGGCTGGGCCTCGAAGGTGGAGGGGCGCAAGACGTTCGTCAACGCCGAACTCACCGGCCCGGACGGAACGCTGCTGGCCGAGGCCAACGGACTGATGGTGGAGTTGCTGCCCGGCCAGCCCTGAAACTCTGCCACCATCACTGTCGTGGCTGACCAGACTTCGCGCACCCTGCACCGCCTCACCACCCCGCGGGCGGCCGCCCTGGCCGGGGTGATCTTCGCCGTCCTGTTCGCCGCGGCGATCATCCTGCTGCGTGGGTCGCTGCCCGAGGGCGCCGACCCGGGCACCCAATGGCTGAGCACGGGCGCAAGCAAGATGGTGCTGGCCGCCCAACTGGTGACCTTCTCCGGGATCGCCTTCCTCTGGTTCATCGGGGTGGTGCGTTCCAATCTGGGCAGCCTGGAGGACAGGTTCTTCGCGACGGTGTTCCTCGGCAGTGGGCTGCTCTTCCTGGCCATGATGTTCGTCGCCGTCGCGGTCGGAGCCGCCTTGGCGCTTGCCAACGATGCCCGGTCGGGCACCCTGGCCGGCACCGATGTCGGCACCTTCGGGCAGATGCTGGTGCTCAAGCTCTCCAAGACCTATGCCCTGCGGATGGCGGCGGTCTTCATGATGTCGCTGGCCACCATCTGGCTGCGCACCGGCCTGATGCCGAAATGGCTTGTCGTTCTGAGCTATCTGATGGCCGCGACGCTGATGGTCGCCGCCGACACCACGATGTGGCTCAGCTTGTCGTTCCCGATCTGGGTCCTGGTGGTGAGCCTGCTGCTGCTGACCCAGGACGAGCGGGGAGCCGACCGGCGACCGCCGGACTAGTGCCGGCATCGAGCCTGCGCCCAGATCGTCGCAATCGCCAAAAGTGCGATCTCTACGCAGACTCGATGACCAGCGCGTCGGTGCGTTCGATGTCGTCGGGCCGGAAGGCGGGCCACCAGATCCGGGGACCGATCAGGGTGAACAGCGCGGGGATGACGACGGTGCGCACGACGAAGGTGTCCAGCAGGATGCCCAGGCCGACGATGATGCCCAACTGGGTGAGTGCGATCAACGGCAGCACGCCCAGCACGCAGAACACCGCGGCCAGCACCAACCCGGCGCTGGTGATCACCGCACCGGTGGCCGACACCGCGCGCACGATGCCGCCGCGGGTTCCCCACAGCGGCGTCTCCTCCTTGGCGCGGGTCACCAGGAAGATGGTGTAGTCGACCCCGAGCGCCACCAGGAACAGGAAGGCGAACAGCGGCGTGGTGTTGTCCAGCGCAGGGAATCCGAGCAGGTGGATGCTGACCCAACTGCCCATCCCGAGTGCCGCCAGTGTGGAGAGCGCCGTCGCACCCACCAGTACCAGCGGTGCCAACGCGGAGCGAAGCAGCAGATAGAGCACCGCGAGCACCACGATCAGGATGGCCGGGATGATGGCCTTCTGGTCGCGCACGGCCGTCCACTTGGTGTCCAGGGCCTGGGCGTCGGTGCCGCCGACAAGGGCCTGCGGGTCGGCCTTGCGCACTGAATCCCGCAGCGCGGTGACGGTCGTGAATGCCTGCGGTGTCGCCGGTGCGGCGTCGAGGACCACCTGCCACTGGGTCAGGCCGGTGCTGGACGTGCCAGCCGGCTGGACCGAGGCGATGCCGGGTGCGCTCTGAATCGCGGCGCTCACCGCCTCGGTGTTCTCGGTGCGGGCAATCACCCTGGTGGGATCCGTTTGGCCGCTGGGGAAGTGCTCGGCCAACGTTTGGAACCCGGTGACCGAGTCGGCCTTGACCCGGAACTGGTCGATCAGTGACAGGCCGACGGGTGTGCCGACCAGTCCGGTGGCCAGCACCGCCAACGAGAGGATCGAGACCGCGGCCACCCGCCCGGCGTGGCCGGACACCCAGTCGGCGATGCGGTGCCAGGCGCCGGTCGTGGTGAGCTCCTCGGTCCCGGCGCGGGGGATGAACGGCCAGAACAACTTCGGGCCGAACAGTGCCAGTAGCGGGGGCAGCACCAGCAGCACGAAGATCGCGGCGACCACCAGTCCGGCGGCGGCCTGCACGCCGAGACTGCGAGTGGTGGGGGACTGGGCCAGCAGCAGGGTGAGCAGGGCTAAGACGACGGTGGCGTTGCTGGCCACGATCGCCGGCCCGGCCCAGCGGACGGCGGTGCGCAGGGCGGTTCTGTGCGCCGCCGGGTCGCGCCGCAGTTCCTCCCGGTACCGGGAGATCAGCAGCAGTGCGTAGTTGGTGCCGGCCCCGAACACCAGCACACTGGTGATTCCCGACGTCGACCCGTCACCACCCATCCCGAGGGCCTCGGCGACCGCCGCGCCCACCACCGCCGCGATCCGGTCGGCGAAGGCGATCACCAGCAACGGGACCAGCCACAACACCGGCGAACGGTAGGTGACGATCAACAGCAGGGCCACCACGGCGCCGGTGACGGCGAGCAGGGTGACGTTCGCTCCGGAGAACGAGTTGGCGATGTCCGCGCCGAACGCCGGTCCGCCGGTGACGTGGGCCACCACGCCATCGGGCAGGCCCGCGCGTGCGGCGTCACGTAACGCCGTGACGGTGTCGGACAGTGCGAATCCGGTGAGGTCGCCATTCAGCGCCAGGGGGGCGATCGCCGCCCTGCTGTCGGTGGCGGGGATGACCGGCATCGGTGGACCCGGGGCGACACCGTCCACACCCGCCATCCGGTCCCGGGCCTGCTGCGCGGCCGCGAGATCCTCGGGCGACAGTGCCGATCCGTCGTCCCGGCTGATCACCAGCAGCACCGGGGCGGTGTCCCCGCCGGGGAACTGCTTGAGGAGTTCGGCGACCCTGGCCGATTCGGCGGTCGGCGGCAGCACGACGGGGGACTGCTGGTCGGCCCCGCTTTGCGGGATCAAGCCCAGCAGTGCGCCCCCGACCGCCGCGATCAACAGGGCCAGCGCCCAGGACCGCCGGCCGGTGACGAGTGCGCCGATGCGATCCCAGATCGGGCGGCGGGCCTCGGGTGCGCGGTGCATGCCGACATCCTAGACAATAATTTCATTGGCTTAACATTTAGATTCTTTAACGTTATCGTGACGTCATGGGCGAACGGGCGGAGTTGGAGTCGGCGATCGCCGACGGCGTCCGCGCTCTCTCGGCCGCCTCGGACCGGATCGGAAAGGCCTTCGCCGGGGCACATTCGCTGTCGGCCAACGACTTTCGGGCGCTGCTGCATGTCATGGTCGCCGAGCAGGCCGGTTCACCGCTCAGCGCCGGGGAGTTGCGCGACCTGATGGGCGTGTCCGGCGCCGCGATCACCTACCTCGTCGAGCGGATGATCGAATCGGGGCATCTGCGCCGCGAGTCCGACCCGACCGACCGGCGCAAGGTCATCCTGAAATACGCCGACCACGGTCTCGAATTGGGGCGGCAGTTCTTCACGCCACTGGAGCAGCACACCCGGCGGGCGCTGGTCGGACTTTCGGATCGCGATCTGCGCGCCGCCCACCGGGTGCTCGTCGGCGTGCTCGAGGCCATGCGGGAGTTCGAGACCGACTTGGACGTGCCATAGGGCGACGTGCCATAGGGCGACGTGCCATAGGGCGACGTGCCATAGGGGACGTGCCCTAGGGTCGGCCCCGTGCTGGACACCCTCGCCGTGGCGAACTACCGGTCGCTGCGCCGCCTGGTGGTCCCGCTACGGCGCTGCACCGTCGTCACGGGGTCCAACGGCAGCGGGAAGTCCAGCCTGTACCGGGCGCTGCGGTTGCTGGCGGACTGCGCGCGCAACGGAGCGGTCAGCGCACTCGCGGCGGAGGGCGGTCTGGCCTCGACGATGTGGGCCGGCCCCGGCCGGACCGGGCCGGTCAGCCTGAAACTCGGATTCGCCGGCACCGACTTCGGTTATGCCGTCGACCTCGGGATGCCCCAGATCGGCAACACCTTCTTCGGGCTCGACCCCGAGATCAAGACCGAGGCGGTCTGGGCCGGGCCAGTACTGCGGCCAGCCGCCCTGACCGCGGAACGTTCCGGACCGCTGGCCCGCATCCGCGACGCCGACGACGGCTGGCGCACCGTCACCACTGCGATGCGGCCCTACGACAGCATGATCAGCGAATTGGCCGACCCGCAGGCCGCGCCGGAGTTGATGGTCCTGCGGGAGCGGATGCGGTCCTGGCGGTTCTACGACCACGTCCGCACCGACGCCGCCGCCCCGGCACGGATACCCCGGGTCGGTACGCGCACCCCAGTGCTCGGGCACGACGGTGGCGACCTTGCGGCCGCCCTGCAGACCATCATCGAGATCGGTGACGCGACTGCGCTGGCCGGTGCCGTCGACGCGGCCTTCCCGGGCAGCGCGGTCGTCGTCCGCGTCGACGGTGGCCGTTTCGAGGTCGGTCTGCGCCAGCCGGGGATGGCACGGGCGCTGACCGCCGCCGAACTGTCCGACGGGACGCTGCGTTACCTGCTGCTGGTGGCGGCCCTGCTCAGTCCGCGGCCCGCCGAGCTGACAGTGCTCAACGAGCCGGAGTCCAGCCTGCACCCGGACCTGCTGCCGGCACTGGCGGCGCTGATCGTCCGGGCCGCGGAGTGCACCCAGGTCGTCGTCGTCACACATTCCCCGGTGCTGGTGGCGGCGCTGGGCGGTATCGATGACGACCTGAATCTGCTCCGCCTGGTCAAAGTCGACGGCGAGACGGCGGTCGCGGACCAGCGCCCGCTGGACGAGCCGGCCTGGCACTGGCCCACCCGGTCATAGCGACAGCCCTAAACTGGCAGCCGTGCCCGGCCCCAACTCCGAACCCGACCCAGACCGGCCCGGGGAGCCAGATGCCCCGCGGTCCACGGCGACTCCCCTGCTGATCGCGCTGGCGATCGTGGTGATCGTGCTGGCGGTGGTGACCGGGCTGCGGTCCTGCCGAGGCGAGGAGATCAGCGCCGAGGCGGGTGTCGGCCGGGCGGTCATCGGTCAGAACGACGCGCTGCAGCGCGGGAACTACGCCGACTTCCGACGGTTCACCTGCGCGGCCGAGCAGGGCACCGAGGACGGCGTGCTGGCCGCACAGCGGAAGTCCGCCGAATCCAACGGCCCACGATATGTCGACGATGTCCGTGGCTTCGCGGTGAACGGGGACCGGGCCACCGCCACCGTCGTCTACCACTTCGAGAAGTCCCCCGACGACAAGCTGAACACCCTGATGACCTTCGCGCGGGAGGGCGGCGACTGGAAGGTGTGCTCGGCAGGGCCGTCGTAGAGCCTGTGCGAGACTCAGCAGCGTGAGTTACGCCGGAGATATCACCCCTGCTGACAGCTGGACACTGCTCAACGAGAACCCCGACGCGGTGCTGGTGGACGTCCGCACCGGGG
>JAUPKM010000223.1 GCA_030837445.1 Actinomycetota bacterium | reverse complement strand
GACTTGAGACTCACGTTGCATCGTCCGACGTTGGCCGAGTTGTCCGGGGCCGCTGGCTCATCGGAGTCAACCGCCCGGGGCGCGGAGCGAGTGGCAGTGGCCCGGGAGCGGTCCGGTGGACGATTGGCAGGCACCCCGTGGCGGTGGAACGCCCGGGTCCCGGCTGCAGTCGTGCGGACGGCGTGGCCGATACCTGCTGCCATGCAGCGTGCCCTGGATAGGGCGGCCACCGCTCGGGAATCGGTTCGGGGGCTCGATCTCGCCCTCAGGGTGGCCTGGACAATTGCCGATCTGGACCAACTGGCTGTTCCTGGACCCGATGAGCTGCAGGAGGCGCTGACGCTGCGCAGCACGGCGCGGTGGGCGGCATGACCGGTGCGACTGAACCGACCGATGAGGAGGTTCGTGCCCGGATTGCGTTGACGCTGCTGGCGGAGCCTGGGGATCGGCGGGTCGGGCAACGACTCGCGATCGCTGGCGCCTCCGCCACGTGTGACGAGCTGGTGGCCAAGGGAGCGAAGGGATACTCAGCGACCGAACTCGACCGGGCCGTTGTCGCCCAGCAACGACGCGCCACCAACTGTGGCGCGGAGTGCGTGATCCCCGGCCGCACTGGTTGGCCCCGCCAGCTGGACGACCTTGGCGATACCGCCCCCTACCTGCTGTGGCAACGGGGTGGGGGCCAACTCCGACCCGCCCTGCTGCGTTCAGTTGCCGTCGTGGGGGCGCGAGCGTGCACCCACTATGGCCGCGCCGTCGCCCAGTCCCTGGGCAGCGACTTGGCGACGCGAAGCTGGGCGGTTGTGTCCGGGGGAGCGTTCGGGATCGATGCCGCGGCCCATGCCGGGGCGTTGGCGGTAGACGGGATCACGGTGCTGGTGACGGCTGGCGGTGTGGACAGGCCCTATCCACAGTCCCACGACGAACTCTTCGCCCGGGTGGCCAAGACGGGCGCAGTCGTCTCCGAAACTCCGCTCGGGGCAGGAGTTGCCCGCCATCGATTCCTGGTACGCAATCGCGTGATTGCCGCCTTGAGTCGCGGAACGGTCATTGTGGAGGCGGCCCGCCGGTCGGGTGCACGTGCGACCGCTGAGGCTGCTCACAACCTGACCCGGCACGTGATGGCTGTCCCCGGACCGGTGACCTCCGACATGTCCGCGGGGTGTCACGAGCTCATCCGGAACGGGCAGGCGGTACTCGTGACGGGCAGTGAAGACGTCATGGAGTTGGTGAGCCCATTGCTGGCGACGGCGGCGGAGTCGCCGACCTCGACCACGATCTTGGCAGCGTTAGCGCGGAGTGGGCCGTGCTCGGTGGGAGTCTTGATGTCAGCGACAGGGCTTCGCCGGGACGAGGTTGAGGTGGCGCTGACCGCACTTGAGGGAGCGGGAGAAGTGGCCGCCGCTGGCCGCCTGTGGGCTCCGGCGGGTGCGGTCGGAAGGTAGCGCTCACGCCGCCGTACCCGGTTGCCAGGGGGTTGGCCCAGCTGGCACGGCGCGTCACAGGTGGGATGCTGCCCACCGGCCCGTCGCCAGTGGTAGCGTCCGCGCATGTCGAATAACACATCCGACCCGAAACCGCCCCAGGTGAAGCGTCGCTACGACCCGATCGCCGCGCAGCCGCTGCCCCGCCGGCTGACCGGCAAGGGATGGATCATCCTGGTCGCCTGCCTGCTGGTGTTGGCGCTTGCCTGGCTTGCGGTGTTCTCGACCTACAAGGTCGAGGGTACGGCGGAGAACGGACCGGAGATCGAGGCGCCGGAGACCGGGGTATTCGTGACGATGGAGCCGCTGCGGTTCGAGCCCGGTGACAACCAGATGGTCGCTCGACTGCAGTTCGAGATCTATGGAGACCTGGAGAATCCGGATGACGGCTCGCTGACAAAGGACGTCGTCGTGGCAGTCTGGAGTGCTGGCGGCACCCAGGAGGTGTTGTTGCAGAAGGGTCGCCAACCCACCTCCTCGGAGGTTCGAATCGGCACCCAGGGCACCTTTGCGACCTATCCGTTCGATACCTACACCGCTGATGTGGACTTCATCGCGGACGCGGTCAACCGCGACGTCGGTGGCCAGATTCTGGCGAAGGCGCCGCTGCCGTTGTCGGTGGAGGTCAAGGGCAGCATCGACGCCTGGAACGTGTCATCGAAGGTGGCCACCCAGCAGCCCTCAGAGGTGGTGGTAGCGGCGCTGAGCCTGAACCGTTCCAGTAACACCCTGCTGTTCGCCTTCTTCCTGTTGACGCTGATGTCGGTACTGGTGCTGCTGGCCGTCGTGGTCGCGGCGTTGACCTTCTCCAATCGTCGGTTCATCGAGGTCGACCTGCTTGGCTGGTTCGCGGGGCTGCTGTTCGCGCTGCCGTTCCTGCGTTCGATCTTCCCCGGTGCCCCGCCGGTCGGAGCCGCTATCGACGTCTACGTCTTCCTCTGGTTGCTGGCTCTCGCGATGGTTGCAGCCGTGATGGTCGTGATCGGGTGGCTGCAGCAGAACAAGGCTGGTCTGCTCAAGGAGGCGGTGGAGAACGAGGCAGCCGAGGCAGTCACGGCAGATGACTAGTCTGCAGGCGTGACTGTTCGGCCCTGGACAGATTTTGGGACCGCCGGACGTCCTCGGAGTGTGTCGTGTTCACTGGGTGGGTGGAGGCACCGACCGACTCGGCTGAAGGGGACGTGACCGCTGGCGAGGTGGTTGCGGACTTCGGTCTATTCCTCGCCAGGGCCAAGGGCCGCAGTCCCCACACTGTGTCCGGATACACAAGTGACATCACCGCACTATTTGAGTTCGCGGGAATCGCCACGGGCCGGGACGTGTCCGAAATCGATCTGCCGTTGCTGCGGGCCTGGCTGGCCGGTTACGCCCGGGCCGGGGCTGCGCAGGCGAGCCAGGCGAGGAGGGCCAGCTCGGTCAGGGCCTTCACAGCCTGGGCACACACCAGAGGGTTGATCAGCTCCACCGACCCGGGTCGGCGACTGTCCACGCCACGATCCGGTCGCCACCTGCCGACGGTGCTTCGTGCGGCCCAATTGGTCGAAGTCCTCGACGCGGCTGAGGCTGCCGCGTCCGAGGGTGATCCCATCAGTCTGCGAGACTCGGCGATGTTTGAGGTGTTGTACGGCTCGGGCGTTCGGGTGGCGGAACTGGTCGGTCTGGAGCTTGCGGACATTGATGCCGAGCGGCGGTTGGTACGGGTGGTCGGCAAGGGCGCCAAGGAGCGGCGCGTTCCGATCGGACTGCCGGCGATGCGCGCAGTGGATCTCTGGTTGCTCAGGGGTAGACCTCAGTTGCTGGGTGTGGAAAGCGGCGCCGCACTGTTTCTGGGCCGCCAGGGTCGGCGAATCGATCCCCGGGTGGTTCGCCGCAGCGTCTCGTTGGCCACCTCCGCGATGGGTGAGACCGTCTCGCCGCACGCACTTCGTCATTCCAGTGCAACCCATATGGTGGAGGGCGGCGCGGATCTGCGGACGGTTCAGGAGTTCCTCGGGCACGAGAGCCTGGCAACGACGCAGATCTACACGCATGTATCGGCCGAGCGACTCAGGAGTGTGTATGAACGTGCGCACCCCCGCGCCTGACCCGCGCGCCTCGTCGGGAGTGGAGCCACCAGCTGCCAGCCTGTTGGATGAGACCTGGATCCAATACAAGGCTGATGGTGACCTCGGCTGCCGGGAAACGTTGATCCTGCACTACTCGCCGCTGGTCCGGTACGTCGCTGGCCGTGTCGGCGCCGGGCTACCCGCCAACGTTGAGAACGCTGACTTGGCCTCCTACGGTTTGTTCGGGCTGATCGACGCGATTGAGAAGTTCGACCTGTCCCGGGGGCTCAAATTCGAGACCTATGCCCTGAGTCGAATCCGGGGTGCGATCATCGATGAGCTGCGCGGGCTCGACTGGGTGCCCAGGTCGGTGCGTGCTCGCAGCCGAGAAGTGGAACGTGCCTACGCAGAACTGGAAGGCGAACTGCATCGGGTGCCGACCGACCAGGAAGTGGCCGACCGGCTCGGCATCGAAATCGAGAAGTTGCGCGCCATCTTCGCCGCGGTCTCCTTCACCCACGTCGCGGCCCTCGACGAGCTATTGCACTCCGAGGAGGGCGCCGGAACGCTCGGCGACACCGTCGTGGATCGTCGGGTCGAGAATCCGGAGGAGGTCGTCGATGATTTCGCGACGAAGCGGATCCTGGCCGATGCGGTCGACCTTCTTGCCGAGCGGGAGAAGATTGTGGTGGCCCTGTACTACTACGAGGGGTTCACTCTGGCAGAGATCGGTCAGGTGCTGGGGGTGTCCGAGAGTCGCGTCAGCCAACTCCACACGAAGTCGATGCTGCAATTGAAGTCCCGGCTGGCCGATCTGAACTGAAGTCCCGCAGGCCCGAGCGACCGACCGTCACGACAGTGGGGTCTTGAGCACCGGACGGTAGCCGGTGACGAGGAGCGTCGGGTCGAGGTAGACGGTGCCTGCACGGGCACCCCAGTGCAGGCACCGATCGGCGCAGTGTCCACCGGCATCTCGTCGGCCGAGCACCTCACCGGGCAGGACGTACTGGCCGACCCGAACCGAGGGCGAGACAGGCTCGTAGCTTGTGCGCAGCGCACCGTGGTCCACGACCACGACCGGTCGATCCGACACCCGACCGGCGAACGTGATTGTGCCCTGCGCGGTCGCCCGCACTGCGGTCCCGCGAGGAACCTCGAAGTCAACGCCGCGATGACCGGCGAGCCAATCGGAGGACGGTGGGTCGAAACCGCGCCACACCTCGGCGGCTGCGACGGGCGGTTGCCAGCGGCCGGGACCGACGGTGCGCAACCGGTCGGGCGGCACCCCCAACTGCCCGGTGGACGGCGGCAGCAGAATCAGCACCGCCGCGACCATCGGCAAGCCGGCGGTCAGGCGGCTGACGGTTCGGAGCGCGATGGTCCGGTACGGCGCGGCTCCGGACTTGGCAGTCATGTCCGCCAGGCTGCTCCCCGGTCGGCCGCCACCGCAAGGGTCGGCGGCCATATGTGGATGGCCCGCCCGCTAGGATGATGCCCGCACTGGGGTCCGCCCCGGTGACATCGCATCCCCGCGCACCGTCAGCTGTGACGGCGGCGCCGACCTCGGTCCTAAGGCGGTCGGTCCGGCGGGGGTCAGGAGTGGACGACGACCGTCGATCCGCAGGTAACCACGAAGCCCGGCTCGCCGGGCGCAGGAGGCATGGCCATGGCCGTCGTCACGACGCGACAGATGCTGGAAAGCGGTGTCCATTTCGGACACCAGACCCGACGCTGGAACCCGAAGATGAAGCGGTTCATCTTCACCGAGCGCAACGGCATCTACATCATTGATCTGACCCAGTCGGTCGACTACATCGATCGCGCCTACGAATTCGTTCGGGAGACGGTTGCCCACGGGGGCACCATTCTCTTCATCGGCACCAAGAAGCAGGCACAGGAAGCGGTCGCCACGCAGGCGGCCCGGGTGGGTATGCCATTCGTCAACCAGCGCTGGCTGGGCGGAATGCTGACGAACTTCGCCACCGTCCACAAGCGCCTGCAGCGGCTGTCGGAGTTGGAGGAGATTGACTTTGACGATGTCGCGGCCTCCGGTATGACGAAGAAGGAATTGCTGGTGCTGCGCCGTGAGCGCGACAAGCTGGACCGCACGCTCGGCGGCATTCGGACGATGGCCAAGGTGCCGTCGGCGGTCTGGATTGTCGACACCAACAAGGAGCACATTGCGGTCGGTGAAGCACGCAAGCTGGGAATTCCGGTCGTTGCGGTACTCGACACCAACTGCGACCCTGACCTGGTCGACTACCCGGTCCCTGGCAATGATGACGCCATTCGGGCGGTCGGCCTGCTGACCCGGGTGATCGCCGATGCGGTTGCCGAAGGTTTGATCGCCAGAGCGGGCGGCAATGAGGACACCGAACCGACCCCGGAGTGGGAGGCCGAGCTGCTCGCAACCCCCGATGAGGAGGCGGCGGCAGTGGTCGCGGCTGCGCAAGGTGCTGCGGATGAGGCAGGGGCTGTTGCCGAGGTCGTGGCGGATGACGCTGGAGCTGTCGCTGAAGTCGAAATCGTCGCGGTCGAGGCACCTGTCGAGGTTGACCCACCGGTCGAGGTCCCAGCCGAGGCCAAGGCCGCCGACTAGCACTGTCGTACCTGACCAGCAAGGCAATCGCAGATCGAAGGAGACGATCCACAGACATGGCTGTATCCGCCGCAGACGTCAAGAGGCTCCGGGAGCTCACCGGTGCCGGCATGCTTGACTGCAAGAAGGCCCTCGATGAGGCGGCCGGCGACTTCGACAAGGCCGTCGAACTGCTGCGCATCAAGGGGGCGAAGGATGTCGGCAAGCGGGAGGCCCGCACCGCCTCCAACGGACTAGTGGCCGCACACCTGGCAGCCACTGATCATGGGGTGCTGCTCGAACTCGCCTGCGAGACCGACTTCGTGGCGAAGACCGAAGGATTCCAGGGCCTGGCCGCCGATGTTGCCTCGTTCGTGGCGGCCAATGATCCCGAAGACCTTGACTCCTTGCTGGCCGCGGCCTACGACGCGGGACGGACAGTTCGCGATCTGTTGGCGGAGGCCAACTCCGCGATGGGCGAGAAGATCGAGATCCGCCGTTTCACTCAGGTGAAGGACGGTTACATCTACGTCTACCTGCACAAGCATGACCCGGCCCTGCCGCCGAGTGTTGGCGCCTTGGTGCAACTCGACAAGGTGAACGAAGAGGTGGCCAAGAACGTCGCCCAGCATATTGCTGCGATGTCGCCAAAGTACCTGGATGCCGAGGATGTGCCCGCAGACGTGGTCGCCGCTGAGCGCAGGATCGCGGAGGAGACTGCACTCGAGGAGGGTAAGCCAGCCGCAGCTATTCAGAAGATCGTGGAGGGCCGCACCCGTGGCTTCTACAAGGACTTCTGCCTGGTCGACCAGCCGTGGGTACGAGACAACAAGAAGACCATTGGCGCGTACCTGCGCGAGAACGATGTGAAGGTTGTCAAGTTCGCCCGCTTCAAGGTCGGGCAGGCCTGACGCACCGCGGCACCTCACCGCCGGGTCGGCGGTCGCAGCATCAGCCGGCCCGGTAGGGCAGACTCATCGGCAAGTGCTTGTCCATCAGCTCGCAGTTAGGAGGACACAGGTGGCTCCTACCTCCCAGCACCTGGACCAGCCAGTCCTGGACGGAATGCCGTCTGTCTGGCCGGGAGTCGAACCACACGGTTGGGACCGAGTAGTCCTCAAGTTGTCTGGGGAGGCGTTCGCCGGCGGCGGCGGTCTCGGGGTCGATCCCGATGTGGTGGCGGCGATCGCCAGGCAGGTCGCCGAGATTGTCCGGCTGGGTCGGCAGGTGGCGGTGGTCATCGGTGGCGGCAACTACTTTCGTGGCGCGCAGCTGTCCGAGCGAGGGATGGAACGCTCCCGCGCGGACTATATGGGCATGCTCGGCACCGTGATGAACTGCCTCGCGCTGCAGGACTTCCTTGAAAAAGAGGGCGTGGACACTCGGGTGCAGACCGCAATCACAATGGGCCAGGTCGCTGAGCCGTACATCCCGCGTCGCGCTATTCGCCACCTCGAGAAGGGTCGGGTGGTGATCTTTGGGGCTGGACTGGGCGCGCCATTTTTCTCGACCGACACCTGCGCGGCACAACGAGCACTGGAGATCGGCGCCCAGGTGGTGCTGATGGCCAAAGGTGTCGATGGGGTCTACGACTCCGACCCGCGGGTGAACGCGGATGCGAAGATTTTCACCGAATTGACCCCCGCGGAAGTACTGAATCGCGGACTGAAGGTGGCCGACGCAACCGCGATCAGCCTGTGCCAGGACAACGAACTGCCAATCGTGGTGTTCAACCTGCTGGTCGAGGGCAACATCTCCCGAGCTGTGCACGGCGACCGGATCGGCACACTGGTGAGTTCCCGGGTGTCGCCGTGACCCACATTCCACGAACGCCGCGGCCGATGAGGATTCCGATGGAGGAGACACCGTGATCGACGAGACCCTGTTCGAAGCCGAGGAGAAGATGGACAAGACCATCTCCGTCGCTCGGGAGGACTTCGCGACGATCCGGACCGGTCGCGCCAGCTCCTCGATGTTCAACAAGTTGCAGGTGGACTACTACGGGGCGCCGACACCGTTGAACCAGCTGGCATCATTCCAGGTTCCGGAGGCCCGAATGATCATCATCACGCCGTACGACAAAGGCGCGATGACCGCGATCGAGAAGGCGATCCGGGACTCCGACCTGGGCGTCAATCCAACTGATGATGGCACCATCATCAGGGTGGTGTTGCCAGCCCTGACCGAGGACCGTCGCCGGGAGTACATCAAGATGGCGCGCAACAAGGCGGAGGACTCGAAGGTGACGATCCGCAATATCCGACGCGCCGCCAAGGAGGCGCTGGAAGCGCTGAGCAAGGACGGTGACGCCGGCGAGGATGATGTGCGGCGTGCGGAGAAGCAGTTGGAGGACCTGACTGCCAAACACGTCGCCCACATCGACGACATCCTCAAGCACAAGGAAGCCGAGCTCCTCGAGGTCTGATGTGACCGAGTCAGCGGAGAAATCAGGGCCGGTGGACCCATCCCAGGTGGCGCCGGACGAGCAACAGCCAGGTTCGAAGGCCGGCCGCAATCTGCCGGTAGCGATCGGTGTCGGAGTCGGTCTCGGTCTGCTCTGCCTGGTGTCGTTGTTCACGTACAAGTGGCTGTTCGCGATTGTCGCCCTGATCGCGATCTGGATCGGTATCCGGGAGTTGACCACTGCCTTCGCGCTCGGTGGCATCAAGGTGGCCCGCACCCCGCTGTATGTGGGGGCTGCGGCGATGGTTCCGATGGCGTACGTCTTCGGGATTGTCGGGCAACTGATGATCTACGGACTGATCGTGCTCAGTGCGATGATCTGGCGGATCCGGCGGGGGGTCGACGGCTACGTCAAGGATGTGACCGGGACGATCTTTATCGCGAGCTATTTGCCGTTCATGCTCGGCTTCGCGATTCTGATGCTGGCAGCTCCGATCGGCCCGCAGTTGATTGTCGTCTTCATCTGCCTGACGATCTCCAACGATATCGGCGGGTATGCGGCGGGCGTCTTGTTCGGCAAGCATCCGATCGCGGCGCATGTGAGCCCAAAGAAGTCCTGGGAAGGGCTAGCCGGATCCGCTCTCACGCAGGCAGTGGTAGGTGCGATCCTGTTCGTCTGGCTGTTGGACGCACCGTGGTGGCAGGGCATCATCGCCGGGTTGGTGATGACCGTCACCGCGACCGCCGGGGACTTTGCGGAATCGGCCATCAAACGGGACCTAGGCGTCAAGGACTTGGGGAATCTGCTACCGGGTCACGGCGGCCTGATGGATCGGCTCGACTCCCTGATCCCGAACGCCTTCGTCGCCTGGCTGCTCTTCAGTGTCTTCCTGCTGTTGTGACGCGGAGGTAGTTACAGTGCCAGCAGAGCTTGTGTTCACTCCACCGCGTCGCGCCAAACCGCCCAGGCATCTGGCCGATCTGACCCGCGCCGAGCGCCGCGCGGTTGTGTCGGAGATGGGCCTACCCGCCTTCCGTGCCGACCAGGTGTCCCACCAATGGTTCTCCCGGCTGGAGTTCGACCCAGACGCGTGGACAGATGTGCCAGCGGCAATCCGAGGGCGGTTGGCGGCGACCCTCACGCCGGACCTGCTCACACCGGTCAAGGAGATCGCCTGCGACGACGGGGAGACCGTCAAGACGCTCTGGCGGCTGTTCGACGGGGCGTTGGTGGAGAGCGTATTGATGCGCTACCCGAAGCGGGTGACGATGTGCATCTCCAGTCAGGCCGGCTGCGGGATGAACTGCCCGTTCTGTGCCACGGGTCAGGCCGGCCTGACGCGCAACCTGTCGACCGCCGAGATTGTGGGTCAGGTGGCAGCCGGGGCTCGCGCGCTGGCCGCCGGAGAAGTGGCCGGTGGTCCTGGCCGGGTGGGCAACGTCGTCTTCATGGGGATGGGGGAGCCGCTTGCCAACTACCGCTCGGTGGTCGCCGCGGCCCGCCGGCTGATCGCCGAACCGCCTGAAGGGTTGGGCCTGTCCGGGCGGGGGATCACCATCTCCACCGTTGGTCTGGTGCCGCGGATGAGGCAGTTGGCGACCGAGGGGATGCCGGTCACCTTGGCGGTGTCGCTGCATGCGCCCGACGACGAGTTGCGCGACGAGTTGGTGCCTGTGAACAACAGGTGGCCGGTCGCGGAGGTGCTGGCCGCGGCGTGGGAATACGCCGACCGAACGCACCGGCGAATTTCGATCGAGTATGCGTTGATTCGCGATATCAACGACCAGGCCTGGCGGGCCGATGAACTCGCCCGATTGCTGCGTGGTCACCTCGTGCACGTGAACCTGATACCGCTGAACCCGACCCCAGGTTCCAAGTGGACCGCATCGGAACCGCAGGTGGAGGCGGAGTTCGTCCGCCGCCTCGAGTTGGGCGGTATCGCGGTGACGGTCCGGGACACCCGCGGCCGCGAGATCGATGGCGCGTGTGGCCAACTGGCGGCGGCGGACTAACGGCCCGCCAACTGGCCCACGACCCCAGCCGGACGGTCAGCCCGGCCGACCATCCGAGAGCACGACCCAGCCGTGCGCCGGCAGTCGGACGCCGTCAGGGCCGGGTTCCCCCGGACCGGCTATCGGCCGCCAGTCGCCGTCGGGCAGCGGCAACTGCACTGGCTCCGCGGACACGTTCAGCGCCGACGCCACCCGTTGGCCCGGCTCCTTCCCGGTGCTGACATACACCAGGTGTGGGTTGGCCAGTTCGATCACCTCGGTGCGGGCGTCGGCCAACCAAGGCCGGGCATTCCGGAAGTCGATCAGCGTCCGATGTAGCTCATGGGTCGCGTGGCCCAACAGCGAGAACTCCGCTGGGCTGTCCGGGAACGGTGGCCGAACCTCGTCATCGCCGCCCTCCCGCTCGTATTTGACGCCGGTATACCCCTGCTCGTCACCGGCGTAGATGACCGGGGTGCCGCCGACTGTGAAGAGGATCGCGAGGGCGTGCGGAAGGTGGGCGTGATCCTGCAAGGTGCTGGCAATGCGGGTCGTGTCGTGGTTGCCGAGGAAGGTGACCGGCACGAACACGTCCAAGAACTCGTTGTGACGACCGAGTGCGTGCGCCAGTTCGTAGAAGTTGGCGTCGTTGATCGAACTGGCGATGGCCTTCCACAACTCATACTGGGTGACCGAGTCCAGCCCGCCTTCGCGGACGATCTCCACGTAGTCCCCGTGGATGACCTCGCCGAACAGCCAGCAGCCAGGGTGATCGGGTCGGTAGGTGCCGGTCACGGAACGCCAGAAGGGCGTCGGTACCGCGTAGGCGGCGTCGAACCGCCAACCGTCTACCCCGATCGCGGCCCAGCGATCCAGCACTGAGTTGACATAGGCGGCAACGTCGCCGCTCGAATGGTCGAGCGCCACGAGTTGATCGTGCCCCTCGAAGTTGGCCGCCCTTGGTCCGTCCTCGGCCTCCCAGTCGATTCGGAACCAGTGGGCGAACTCGGAACCCGGGCCGTCGGCCAGTGTCCGGGCGAACGGTTCGAAATCCCGACCCACGTGGTTGAACACGCCATCGAGGACGATTCGGAGTCCGCGGTCGTGAGCAGCCTGGATCAGATTCGCCAGATCGTCTGCATCGCCGAGGCGAGGATCGATCCGCTGGTGGTCAATGGTGTCGTAGCCGTGGCTGCTCGACGCAAACACCGGGCCCAGGATCCATCCCTCGATGCCGAGTTCGACCGAATAATCAAGCCACTGCACCAGGTTGGGCAGTCGATGACTGACCGGTGACCCTGCGGGTAATGCGAACCTCTCCGCACCCAGGAATCCCAGCGGATAGACGTGCCACCACACACCTCGAGGAACAGTCTCGTCGGTCATGGTCCCCATCGAACCACTTGTATCAGCCCGACACCCCGTGATATCGATCCGGCCGGGTCGCGCATCAGCGGTAGGCCGCCTCTCCAGTCAAGGCTTCGCCGATGACGAGCGTGTGGATTTCGTTGGTGCCCTCGTAGGTGAACACCGATTCCAGATTGTTCATGTGCCGGATCACCGGGTACTCCAACGTGATGCCGTTGCCACCAAGGATCGAGCGGCATTCCCGGGCGATGGCCAGCGCCTCTCGGGCGTTGTTCAACTTCCCGGTGCTGACCTGCGCCGACGTCACAGTGCCGGCATCCTTCAGCCGCCCGAGGTGGATCGCCAGCAGGGTGCCCTTGCCGAACTCGAGCGCCATGTCGGCGATCTTCTTCTGGGTGAGTTGGAAGCCGGCGATCGGACGGTCGAACTGGATCCGGCTGCGGGAGTAGTCGATGGCGCACTCGAGCGAGTCCCGGGCGGCGCCCATCGTGCCGAACACGATGCCGAACCGGGCTTCGTTCAGACAGGACAACGGGCCCTTCAGCCCCCGTACGCCGGGCAGGATCGCATCGGCCGGCAGTCGGACGTCAGTCAACACGAGCTCCGAGGTCACCGATGCCCGCAGCGACATCTTGTCCGGGATCAGATTTGCCTGCAGCCCAGGCGTGGCGGTGGGCACCACGAACCCGCGGATCCCGTCGTCGGTTCGTGCCCACACCACCGCGACATCGGCGACGTTGCCATTGGTGATCCACATCTTGGTGCCGTTCAGGATCCAATCGGAGCCATCGCGCCGGGCGTTGGTGAGCATGCCGGAAGGATTCGAGCCGAAATCGGGCTCGGTCAGGCCGAAGCAGCCGATGAGCTCACCGCGTGCCATCCCCGGCAGCCACTGCTGCCGCTGCTCCTCCGACCCGAATGCATGGATCGCATACATGGCCAGCGAACCCTGCACGCTGACCAGCGAGCGAATCCCGGAATCTCCGGCCTCAAGTTCCAGACATGCCAGACCATAGGAGACGGCGTTTGTGCCGGCACAGCCGTAGCCTTCCAGGTGCATCCCGAGCACTCCGAGGTCACCGAGTTGGCGCGCAAGTTCGCGTGCGGGCAGTTCACCGGTGCCGAACCAACCCGAGATGTTCGGCTTGATCTCCCGGTCGACGAAAGTCCGGACGACGTCTCGGATCGATCGTTCCTCCTCGGTGAGCAGCGAGTCGATCGCGAACAGCTCCGACGGCGACGTGGTCATGGCGGGCATCCTCTTCCTGGGGCTCATTTTTCCTGGGGTGGGGGTGGGGGTTGGTGTGGCGGCTGATCGCAGTCAGCCGCGCAGGAGCCGGTTCACTCCGTCGGCAATCGGAGACGACCGACCGGAGCGTCGCTCCTGGGCGTCGGCAGCGGTCATCGCGGCGAGGGCTGCGTTGGCTCCCAGCCAGCGCAGCGGTTCCGGCTCCCAACGTCGAGCGGTGCGGTTCACCCACGGCAGCCGCACCAGTTCCGAATCCGCTCCGGTCAGCAATGCGGCGAGGGTTCGCCCGGCCAGGTTGGACGTGCCGAGCCCGTCCCCGACATAGCCGCCTGCATACCCGAGGCCCGTCTGGGGGTC